>CAYLPM010000059.1:0-6673 GCA_964385525.1 uncultured Gemmatimonadaceae bacterium | reverse complement strand
GCCAGAGCGCACCCACCGTGTATGCTCGTGATCGAGTTGTGTCCGAGCAGCGTCCCGTCGGCTGCACGCACCTCCCACTCGCCGATCCAGAAGTCGAACTGGCGATGCACCGCGTCCGCGCATGGGGCGCCTGCCGCCGGGGGAGAGTCCTGCGCCGCAGCAACGAGCGGCGTCAGGGCGAGCCAGACGATGCTGCTCGTGATGAATGCCGCTTGTGCTCGCATGCCGCACCTCCGAGGAGTCACCCGTGCGCCATGCGACGTGCACGGCGCCGCAAGATTCGACAGCGACTGCACTACGCGCCACGGATCCTCCGCGCAGCGTGCAGGGGCGGGGCAGGACGGGATTCAGCGGGGCGGTTCGCGACCGCGAGGTCCGGCCGGCGGCGGCCGGGACGTGGGTCCGTCGGCCGGTCCGTCACGAGTCGGCCGGCCCATCGCAGGTCGGCCGACTCCGCCGGCTCAGCATCTACCGGCGAAGACGGCCCAACGGTCGAGTCCGGGTCCGTGTCGATTTCCGGTCCGGTCGTTCGACGTATCATGGAACGACGAATCCTGGCTCGACGACCGAGCGAGCCGCTCCGAATTGCCAACCGAATGGGAGACCCGACCAATGCGAGTCATGGTGATCGTCAAGGCCAACAAGGAGTCCGAAGCGGGCGTCCTGCCGAGCGCCGAGCTGCTCGAGGCGATGGGCAGGTTCAACGAGGAGCTGGTGCAGTCCGGCCGGATGCTCGCCGGCGAGGGCCTGCACCCGAGCTCGAAGGGCAAGCGCATCCGCTTCGCGCCCGGACAGAAGCCAGCCGTCATCGATGGTCCGTTCGCCGAGACGAAGGAGCTGATCGCCGGTTTCTGGCTGCTGCAGGTGCGGTCGATGGACGAGGCCGTCGAGCTGATCAAGCGCGTCCCCAATCCGGCCGGCGACGACGCCGTCACATCCGAGATCGAGATCCGCCCGGTCTTCGAGGAGGAGGACTTCGGCGAGCTGGTGGAGCAGGTGCCCGAGGTCTTCGAGGCCGAGCGCAAGTTCCGCCAGCGCGCCGATGCGGAGCGCGAAGAGCGGCAACGGCAGAGTCCACGGTAGTGAGCCGCGGCGATCACGACCTCAACGCTGTATCACCCTTCGACGGAGTATCCACCATGCTGTTGCAACCGTATCTCAACTTCGACGGCCGCTGCCGGGAGGCCTTCACCCTCTACCAGCAGGTGCTCGGCGGCCGGATCGAGGCGATGATTCCGTTCAGCGAGACGCCCGCCGAGCACGCGGTGCCACCCGAGGCGCGCGATGGCATCATGCACGCGTGCCTGATCGTGGGGGACGCGGTGCTCATGGCCTCCGACGCCCCGCCGGGGATGTACGAGGAGCCGAAGGGCCTCTTCGTGTCGATCGGCGTCGAGGACCCCGACGAGGTGGAGCGGATCTTCCACGCGCTGGCCGACGGCGGCAGGGTCACGATGCCGGTCGAGAAGACCTTCTGGTCCGAGCGGTTCGGCATGGTCGTCGATCGCTTCGGCATTCCCTGGATGGTCAACTGCACCGCGCCGGTCGCCGGGATCGAGGCGGGCGGGGCGCAGACGGAGCAGCACGCGTGAGCTGAGCGACGGGCCGTCCCTCTCCCCTTGACATTCTAGGCGAGCGCCGCAACCTTGCCCTAGAACTTCTGGGAGAGGACGGTCCGTGAGCACCCCATCCGTCAACCTGCTGCGCGGATCGCTGGACGGCATGATCCTGCGCACCCTCAGCTGGCAGCCGATGCACGGACTCGGCATCGCGCGCTGGCTCCAACGGGTCACCGACGGCGTGGTCCGGCTCGAGGACGGCTCCCTCTACCCCGCCCTCTACCGCATGGAGAATCGCGGCTGGATCCGCTCGGAGTGGCGCATCACTGAGAACAACCGTCGCGCGCGCTACTACCGCCTCACCGCCCACGGCCGCCGCCAGCTCGCCGCCGAGATGTCGAACTGGGGCGCGTTCGCGCAGGCCGTCACGCGGGTGTTCGAGTTCGAGCCCTCCCCCACTTAGCCGGCGATGCGTACACCGGAGCACGACGACGACGCGCCGCGGCAGCCGGCGTGGCGACGCTACCGGCGCTTTCATCGCGAGGACCCGCGCGCCGACGTCCGAGACGAGATCGAGTTCCACCTCGAGGGACTGGTCGACGAGCTCCGCGCGGGCGGAATGTCGGAGGAGGACGCACGCCGCGCCGCGCGCGCGCGGTTCGGCGATGTCGAGCGGGTCGCCGAATCGATGCGAGCACTCGCCGCTCAGCGGGAAAGCGCGAGGCGACGCATGGATTGGATGCGAGGGTTCCGGCAGGACATCGTATACTCTGTCCGGGGGCTGCGGCGGACTCCGTTCGTCACCGCCGCCATCGTTCTGACGCTCGCCCTTGGCCTC
Source organism: uncultured Gemmatimonadaceae bacterium (assembly GCA_964385525.1). Classification (GTDB taxonomy): domain Bacteria; phylum Gemmatimonadota; class Gemmatimonadetes; order Gemmatimonadales; family Gemmatimonadaceae; genus DATKCV01. Next base: position 4,276 of record CAYLPM010000059.1, on the reverse strand, counting down.
GGCACCGTGTCCGCGGTCTTCTCGCTCCTCGATCAGCTCTACTGGCGTCCGCCCGCCGGGGTCGCGCAACCCGACCAGCTCCGCCGCGTGTGGACACGCGAGCTCCAGCGATGGGACGGGACGCGCCCATCGCGACCGATCCTCAGCTATCCGCGCTACCAGATCCTCGCCGAGTCGTTCGGCGATCGCGTGGCGTTCGGCCTCTTCATGTCCGACACCACCGTGCGGCTCGGTGACCGACCGCACGGCCCGAAAGTCTCGATCGCGCTCACCGACCTCGCGTACTTCCGCGTGCTCGGCGTCCGACTCTCGCACGGCCGCCTGTGGGACGAGGGCGAGGACCTCGTGACCGCACCGTCTCCCGTCGCGGTGGTGAGCGCGCGCTTCGCCGAGCGCCACCTCGGCGGCGCGGCGGACGCGGTGGGGAGCGATCTCGAGCTCGGCGGACGCCGCTTCACCGTCGTCGGGGTCACGGCGCCACCGTTCATCGGAACCGAACTTCATCCCACGGACGTGTGGGCGCCTCTCGGCGAGTACACCGCGCGTCCCCGGATGTCCGGACTCCGGGTGTGGTACGAGCATCCTATCTTCGGTTCGCTCCACGCGGTGGTCCGACTCGCCGACGGCGCCGATCCGCACGCCCTCGAGGCACTCGGCACGACGAGACTGCGCGACAGTCAGCACGAGCTGCTGCGCGGGAATGGCGACTCGCTCGTCTCGATGCGGCTCGGCTCCATCATCGGCGTGCGTGGCCCCGGCGAGGTGGCGCAGGAAGTCTCGGTCGCCGCGCGGCTCGGCATCCTCGCCGTGATCATGCTCGTCATCGCCTGCGCGAACGTCGCCAACCTGCTGCTCGCGCGCGCCGTGCGGCGCCGGCGCGAGCTCGTGGTGCGCGTGGCGGTCGGCGCATCGCGGGCGCGGCTCCTGCGCCTGCTCACGGTAGAGAGCCTGCTGCTGGGCATCCCTGCCGCCATCGCGGCGATCGTTGCCGCTGCGTGGGCCGGTGCCGTGCTGCAGGCTCGCCTGCTCCCGGACGTGATCGGCACCGAGCCATCGCTGCACTGGCGCGTCGCCGCGTTCGCGATGACGGCGGCCTTCGCGGCGAGCTGGCTCACCGGGATCGTGCCCGCGCTGCAGGCGTCGCGCGCCGATCCGGGAGAGGCGCTCAAGTCGGGTGGCCGGTCGCACACGGGCCGGAGCTCGCACATCCGCTTCGCGTTGACGACCACGCAGCTCGCATTGTCGGTAGCGCTGCTCGCGGCCGCGGGGGCCTTCATCTCGAGCCTTCGGCACGTGCGTGCGCTGGACCTCGGACTGGATGCCGAACGCATCGTCGTCGCGTCCGCCGACTTCGACGATCGCCGGCAGGCGCCCGACGATGCGGCCGTCGCCGACGTGCTCGATGATGCCGCCGCGAGTGTGCGCGGGCTTCCGGGCGTGGAAGCCACGGCGCTGAGCGTCACGCGGCCGATGGAGCGCAGCTGGATCTACATGCAGTTCTTCGCCGGTGCCGACTCGCTCCAGTCGGCGGGACCGGAATCCGACCGGTGGCCGGCGCTCTTCCTGGTGTCGCCCGACTACTTCCAGGCGACGGGAATGCGCTTCGTGCGCGGCGGTTCCTTCGACGCGACGCGCCTGGGCGTCGTCGTCAACGAGACGATGGCGCGGTTGCTCTGGCCGGGACGCGAGGCGCTCGGCGAGTGCATGCAGCTCGAGCGTCGGACGAGCCCGTGCCGGCCCGTCGTGGGTGTCGTCGCCGACGCGCGGCGCAGCGAGATCATCGAGCCCCCGCGACCGCAGTACTACGCGCCGCTCGCGCTCAAGGCCGCCGATGGCTGGCTACCGTCCGCGCTCATCGTGCGCGTCGCGCCCGAGCGCCGCGCGGCGGTGACCGCGGCGCTGCGCGAGCGGCTCGCCGCGGCATTCCCGGCGGCGACGCCGAACGTGCAGCCACTCGAGGATGTGCTTGCGCCGCAGCTCCGCCCGTGGCGGCTCGGCGCGGAGCTGTTCACGGTGCTCGGACTGCTCGGCCTCACGCTCTCGATCGTCGGCGTGTACTCCAACGTCGCCTACCAGGTCAGCCAGCGAACACGCGAGTTCGGGGTCCGGATCGCGCTCGGCGCGCGCACGAGGGACATCCTGCGCGTGGTCGCGCGGGGCGGGATGATGCCGGTGGCCGCGGGCACCGGCGCCGGACTCGTTCTCGCGGCAGTGACCGGTCGACTCATCGCGTCCTTGCTGTACGGGGCGTCGCCCTACGATCCGGTACTGCTCGCGGTCGTGGTGCTGATCCTCGTCACCGTGTCGGCCATCGCGATGGCCGGACCCGCGGTGCGGGCGCGACGCGTGGATCCCGTGACGGTGCTGCGAAGCGAGTGAAGGGCGCTACTCCGATCGGTAGTCCATTCGTCGACCCGCCACGACTTGGCAGTCCATTCGTCGCCGCCACGACTCGGCAGTCCATTCGTCGACCCGCCACGACCGAACGCCCGGTCAGGAGGCTTCCTCAGTCCGATCTGAGCGCCTCGATCGGATCGACGAGCGCCGCGCGCCGCGCCGGCACGTACGCCGCGAGCGCGGCGACGACGATCAGGATGCCGGTCACCCCGGCGAATACCGCGGGATCGAGCGGCGTCACGCCATAGAGTTGCCCCTCGAGCAGTCCCGTGAGCCCGACCGACGCGATAAGCCCGGCCGCCACGCCGCCGCCCGCGGCCAGGACTCCTTCACCCATGACGAGGCCGATCACGCGCGCCCGGCGCGCACCGAGCGCGAGCCGGATGCCGAGCTCGTGACTCCGCCGCGTCGCGGCAAAGGAAATCACCCCGTACATGCCGATCGCCGCCAGCACCAGGGCCAGGATGGCGAACACGACGAGGAGCGCGGTCGTGAACCGCGGCTCGGCAAGCGCCGAGTCGGTGATGTCCTGCATGGTCCGCAGCTCGGCCACCGGCAGCGAGCGGTCGAGCGCGCGGACCTCCTCGCGAACCGACGTTGCCAGGGCGAGCGGGCTCCCCGCCGTGCGAACCACGATCGCCATCTCGCGCCGTGGTGCGCCGTCCCCGCGCATCGCCGGCCACTGCGCGTGCGGAAGGTACATCTCGTCGCGCGGTGACTCGGTCACCGTGTTGTGGCGCACGTTTCCGACGATGCCGACCACGGTGATCCACGGCTGATCGTTGGTCCCGAGATGGAACCGCTGCCCGATCGCGCTCCCGTCCGGCCAGTAGGTGCGCGCCATGGATTCGCTGATCATTGCGACCGGCGGGTCGTCGATGCGGTCGGCATCGGTGATGGTCCGGCCGGCGACGAGATGCATCCGCATCGTTTCCACGTACCCGGGCGAGACGATCTGCCAGTCCCCGTTCGGGTTCGCGCCAGGCGGAAAGTCACGTCCTTCGATGGTGATGGTCCAGTTGCCGATCGAAGAGCCGAGCGGAAGGACGCGAGCGGTTGCGGCGGACTCGACGCCGGGGAGCGCCTCGAGGCGCTGGATCAGCGTCTCGTAGAACGCCGTCACCCGCGCCGCGTCGGGATAGTCGACCGCCGGTAGTGCGAGACGCGCCGTGAGGACGTTGGCGGGATCGAAGCCCAGCTCGATGCGTCGCAGTTCCGCGAAGCTCTTCGCGAGCAGCGCGGCGCCGATCACGAGCACGAGCGACAGCGCCGTCTCTAGCGCCACGAGTCCGCGACGAACACCGCGCCGCATCGGGGCGACGTCGCCGCGGGCGCCGCCCATGAGCGATGGCAGCGCGACGTGAGCGAGATGCAGCGCCGGAGCGAGCCCCGCCAACACCGTCGTGATCAGCGCGAGCAGCGCGGTGAAGCCGAGCACACCGAAGTCCAGTTCGACGCCCTTCATCCGGATGACGTGCACCGGTGTCATCGTGAGCGCGACCCGCAGGCCGACGTGAGCCAGTGCGACCCCGAGCGCCGCGCCGAGCGCGGCGAGCACGCCGCATTCGACCAGCATCGCGCGCGCAATGCGCAGGCGGCTCGCGCCGAGCGCGACGCGCAGGGCGACGTCGCGCCGGCGCGCATCGGCGCGGGCGAGCAGCAGGTGCGCGACGTTGGCGCAGGCGATCAGGAGGATGCACCCGACCGCGCCGAAGAGCAGCAGCAGCACCGGCCGCACGCGGCCGAGCAGCAGGTCGTCCAGCGGGTAGGCGCGCCGTGTGTCGCGGCCGTCGTCGTCCTGAAAGAGGCCCTCGTCGAGCCAGCGGCCGAACGCGGCGTGCATGTCGGCCGTCGCCTGCGTGGCGCTCACGCCCTCGGC
>CAYLPM010000058.1:0-2882 GCA_964385525.1 uncultured Gemmatimonadaceae bacterium | reverse complement strand
AACGTCGTGAACTGGTTCGCGGCCTTGTGCCAGATCACGCGCACCTGGTCCGCGCGTACGCCGCGCGCGGGGAGTTGCAGGTCGATGCAGCGCTGCCAGAGGTTCGCGTCGTACGCCGGGTCGATCCACCGCTCGATCGCGTGCCCGCCCACGGCGCAGTTGACGATGCGGACCTCGGGTCTCACTTCCGCTGCGTACTCGCCCTCGACGCGCGACTGGAAATCCGCGCATTCCTGGTTGCCGTTGCTCATCCCGACACAGACGACGCCGATGATGCCATCCACGGGAGTGATGTCCGGCGAGCCGTCGTCCACGAGCGCGAGCGGGAGGCCCTTGTAGGTGGATGGCGTGCCGAGGGTCGGGCCGATGTCGATGGCGATCGGCGTGGTCGTGTCGTCGGCGGATGGGCGCAGGGCGGCGCCGCCGCCGCAGGCGGCGGTGAGCAGGAGAAGCGGGATGAGTGCGGTCGTGCGCGGCATGCGGCCTCCGGTCGCCGGGATCGGATCGAGGTCCGCGAGCGTCACTCGCGTCCTTCATCATCCGACGCGCGGCCGCGACGATCGTTAGTCCCTTCGGTGTATGCTCGCGTGCGGAGCCGATGTCGGAGCGGTCCTGCACGCCGGCTGTGGACGCTGTATCGGCCGCACCTGCCCGATGGCCGACGCGCGATACTAACACCGAGGCCTGACCGGGCCACCGACTTGCCCGTGGTCGCTCGCCGCTGTATCGATGCCGCATGCCGATCGGTCGCAGCGATCCTGCCCCTGCGACAGCGGACCGGCGTCGTCCGATGGGCCTTGCCGATTCGCGATGATGCGACCGCGGGGAGCGGAACACACCGTGGGGCATACAGCCTTGCCGCGACGCTCGCGCCGAGCGTACCGTTGACGGACGATGCCCACGAGGGAGACTGCCCCATGGTCCTGCCGGCTCGGCCGGTCGCCATTCTCATGACGGCCGAGGAGTTCCTCAAGGCTCCGGTGGCGGAGGGCAAGGCGGAGCTGGTCCGCGGTGAACTGCGCGTGACTCCGCCCGCCGGTGGGCCGCACGGAATCGCCGCCACCAATATCGTCGTTCTGCTGAGCAATCACGCTCGAGCCACTGGCGCCGGCCGCGCCTTCGGCGACGGCGTGGGCTACGAGCTCGTGCGCCTTCCGCACACCGTGCGCGTTCCGGACGGGTCGTTCGTGCGCGCCGATCGGTTGCCGGAGGAGGGGATCGGGCCCGGGCTGCTGAAGCTCGCCCCCGATCTCGCGATCGAGGTGCTCGCGCCGAGCGAGACGGCGTCGGAGCTCCAGGAGAAGCTCGACGACTACAAGGCGGCCGGCACACCGCTGGTGTGGGTCGTCGATCCGGTGCGGCGCACGGTGATGGTGGTGGCCAGCGATGCACCAGTCCACTGGCTGCACGAGAAGGACGTGCTGGACGGCGGCGATGTCGTACCGGGGTTCTCGTGCCGAGTCACCGAGATCTTCGACGGCATCGCGAGGAATCCGTCGCCCGCTGCGTGATCCGATCGATCGCTGCGCGCATTACTCGAGAATCTCGCGCAGCGGACAGATGAAACCCGGCACCACGTCCTCGCCGTCGGGCGCCGCGGCGCCGGGTTGCGCTTGCGACGTGCTTGCCGCTGGTGGCGGAGGGGGGGAGCGAGACTAACGCCTTGCACCGGCTCCCGGCGCGTACAGCGATGAGATTCGCTGCGCCCGAAAGACGTAGCCCGGCTCACCGTCGATCCTCCACACGACGTTCCCGGACGCGTCGTACTCCTCCACCCGCTTGCCGTTGCCGAAGGCGACCAGCGTGCGGCCGCCGGGGAGCGGCTGGGTCGTGCCGCCGAGCAGCGCGACGACGGGTGGGAGAGAGCCGTAGGAGGCGATCAGCCGCGCCGTGCGCGTCCGCTCATCGATCACGAAGCGTCGCGCCCGGCTGCCGGCCGGATCTCCGAGGTTGTCGAGCAGCAGCAGCTCGCCCTCGTCCGTCAGCCGCAGTCCGTGCTGCCGCGCGAAGGCAGGCGCCGATGCGTTCTCGAGCGCGAGGTCGCTGCGCGAGCCGCCCAGCCGCCACAGGACGCTGCCGGACCGTCCATCGATCTTCACGATCTCGCTCAGATTCCTGAACGAGACGTAGAGATTTCCGTCTTCGTCGAGCTCGATCGCGTTGCCGTGCGTCCAGTTCACGCCCGGCGCGCCCAGCTCCTCCTGCGGAAGATCGGCGACATTCAGGTGTTCGAACGGGCTCCACTCGAAGAGCAGCGAGCCGTCAGCGCGGACGTGCTGCACGACGGTCCCCGTCACCTGCGCGTCCGCCGCACCTCCGAACACGGAGAGATCGATGGTACGCGTCTCATCGCACATGATCCAATACGAGCCGTCCGTACGCACGAGCAGGTCGTGGAAGCGCGGCACCAGCCCGCGCGTGCAGCCGAGCGTGCGCGTCACGCTGCCCAGTGGATCGATCTCGATCCACTGTGGCACATCCCCGGCGCTCGCCGGTGGAGGCAGCGCGACGTAGCGTCCGGTGGGCTGCGGCTGGAAGTTGAGCCCGGCCCCGGTGGGGAATTGGTGATACCAGACCACGCGCCCGCTGTTGTCGATGACCAGGGCGTAGCTGCCGGCGGCGAACGCAACGAAGCCGGGCGATGGATCGATACCACCGGCCGTGTACGCCGGGAGGTCGTCGGGCAAGGTGCCGGTCGAGAAGTGAAGCGTGTCGCTCATCGTCACCGTGCCGCGCCCGTAGGCAATGATCCGGGCATTGTACCCGGATGCGGGCAGGAGTCCGAGCACGGGTACGACCGCGGCATCATCCGTCGCTATCACGGCGGCGGATGCGCCATCGAGCGGAGAGCCCGCCGGGCCGAACCGGACGACGACACTGTC
>CAYLPM010000057.1:0-2396 GCA_964385525.1 uncultured Gemmatimonadaceae bacterium | reverse complement strand
CTCCCCCGCGATCTCCGCCTCGGCCCGGACGGCGACTGCCTCGGCGGCGCGGCTCGCTTCACCGGCGCCGGGCTCGTCGCCATCCCCCTCCCCCGCCCCCTCCCCCGCCCCCCCGACCCCGCCGGCGTCGGGCTCGCCGCTCGCGCCAGCGCGCGGCGGAAGCCGGCGGAGCAGCTCCAGAGCAGTCTCGTGCAAGGACCGCTCGACACCGCCGTACAGGGCCAGGCTGCCGTACAGAAACCGCCGCGTGTCGCGATCCGCGAGCATCGTGAGCTTGCGGTCGAGCGCAACCCGGGAGTCGCCGAGCAGCTGGGCCAGCGTCGGATCCTCGAGGCGGTCGATGTGCAGGTCCCAGAGCCGACGCTTGATCTCGTCGACATCCACGACGAGCGGCCGATAGTCGAACGCCGGCGCGCGAGAGAACCCGCCACGCTCGAACTCGTCCTGGGCACCGGTGGCGTTCACCGGCGTGACCTGGAGCAGGAAGTCGAACGCGTGCGCGATCTCGGTCAGTGCGGCGTCCACCTCGCCGACCTCCCGCACCGCCGTGCGACGCCCAAGCGCGTGAAAGTGATCGGACGCGTAGGATGAGTGCGTGACGGAGAAGTGATGCGCCGCCTGCTTGAGCGCCGACGCGAGCCCGCGCCGCAACGCGCGATACACCGCGGGATACGGGGCGCCCGTCTTCGCCTGCCGGTGCACCGGCTGCACCTCGAGCCCGAGGGTGTGGATCGTGGTCGTTCCCGCCGCCGCGGGCGGGAACAGCGGCGGCAGTCCGGGACGCGATGCCTGCTCGGTGACCACCACCTCGACGTCGAGGAAGTTGGGGCGGAGCGGAATCGCCTCGAGCGCCCGCGCGAAGCGGTGCACGGTGGCGTCTGTGGCGGCGAACGACCCCGTGTGCAGCCGGAAGGTCGGCCGTCGCACCGTCGAGGCGCCGCGCTGCTCCACGGTGCGCGTCCGGCCCTCGCCGGTCCACAGCTCGATCACCAGAAACGCGCCGAAGGCCTCCACCATGACCGACGCGATCGCGTGCACGAGATGCTCGAGCTGCTCGTGCAACGCCCGCGCGCGCGGCGCGATGAGATACGCCGCCTCACCCGTGACCAGCGCGGCCGTATCGCCGGTGATCTCGTCGCCGGGATCGCGGTGGATGCACAGAAAGGGAAGCCGGCGGTCGATGTGCAGCCGTCCGCCGCCCGGCAGCCGGCGCCGCACGCGGTCGTTCCGGGCGAGCCGCTCGCGCACCGACGCGACGAACGCCGCGTCGATCGCCTCGATGCCGGCGATCGTCACGCGCGCACGCCCAGTTCCTCGAGGAGCCCCGGCACGGTGGCCGCGAGCACCCGTCCGACCGCCTCGACCTGCGTCGGCTCGGGCGCGCCGGTCCACTCGTCCATGAAGAACTTCTTCACCTCGATCGCCAGGGCACATCCGGACGTGGGGAACGTCTGGTGCACCCACGACGAGAAGTAGCCGCCGCGGAACCGGACGTTCTCGCGGACATCGAGCGACCGTTCGAGAAAATCGGCGGCGCGCAGGTCGGCGATGCAGCGCTCGACGACTGGCGCCCATCGCGATCGGTCCATGCTGCCGGTGCCGATGTTGACCTCCGGATTGCCGTGCGGATCGTCGGGCGGCTCATCGCGACCGGCCCGCCGGTGATTGTAGCTGTGCAGGTCGAGGACCACGAAGCGCCCCCACCGCTGCTCGACCGCCTTCAATGCCCCATGGGCGGCGGCATAGAACGCCTCATGAATGCGGCGCGAGCGCCGCACGAGCGCCTCCGACGGCGCACGCCGCCAGACACACAGTCCCCACGCGTCCTGCGGCTCCAGATAGACCGCCTTGTCCGGCGGGCGGTTGAGGTCCACCTCGAAGCGCGACCGGCGGCCGATCAGCCGCGTCGGCGCGATCGGCGTCCAGCACGCGGTGTACGGATCCTCTTCGCGGCGGCGCTCGCTCTCGGACAACGCGATCGCTTCCGCCACCTCGGAGCGCAACGCGGCGCCATCGTGCACCGCCGCCGCCACGACCGGAGACTCCGCGTTCTGCTCGATCAGGAAGGGCGGCCCGGGATCACCCGACGCGTCGCTCGTGGCCACGGAGCCGCGACCGCGCTCCGCGTCGCGTGCCGCCGAGCCGTCGTGCTCACCCATGGCTCCCGATCGTTCCGCCGTCGTGGACACGAGTCGGCGGAGCGCAAGCTTCGTGCTGGCCTGCAGCTCGGCCGCGCACGGAGGCGCGTCCTCAGACGTCGCGCCCCTGCTCAGCGCCCGGCGGCCGCCCCCACGGCACCAGCCGCCGCGACCGGGCGACCATCTGCGAGTACGGCGAGGGTACCGCCGACCAGCGGATCATGCGCTCGCCCGGAGCGCGCAGCGCCAGGACCAGCG
>CAYLPM010000056.1:0-2093 GCA_964385525.1 uncultured Gemmatimonadaceae bacterium | reverse complement strand
TCCCTGTATCTCGGCGCCGCGGTCCTCGCCGCCGCGCCGTTCGCGAGGCCGGTGCGCGCACCCGTGCGCTGGGTGCTGCTCACGCTCGGCGCCGGTGTGGCGGCGCATCTGACGGGCCTAGTGGCGCTCGCGGTGCGCTCCGGACAGCCGCCGGTCACAGGGCTCGGGCCGGCGCTGTCGTGCGCCGGCCTCGCGATCGCCGTCACGCTGCTGGCCGTCGAGAGCGTGACCCACGACACCGCGCTGTCTCTCGTCGCCGCGCCGCTGGCGGCCGTCCCGACGACGATCGCCAATCTGATCGGCTTCACGACCATCCTCGACCCCCACGGGACACAGGGCGCCTGGCTGGTCGCGCACATCGCGTCGAGCTTCGCGGGCATCGCGGCCTTCGCCACCGGCGCGGCCGCCGGCGCCATGTACCTGATCGAGCACCACGAGCTCAAGTCGCGCCGCCTTGGCGCCATCCTTCGCGCATTCCCGCCGCTGCACACGCTCGATCGCGTCAACCACGTGGCGATCCTGGCGGGGTGGATCGGGCTCACGGTCGGCGTCGTCCTCGCGGTGGGATATTCGCTCACGTATCGCGAGTTCGATCCGCCCAAGGTCGCGTGGGCCCTTGCCGCGTGGGTCGGCATAGGAATCGTCGCCGGCGGTCGCGTGCTCGCGGGCTGGCAGGCACGCCGCGCAGCCCGGATCACGGGAGCGGCGTTTCTCGTCGTGGTGAGCCTCTACGTGCTTGTGCGGGTCGCCGCCGGGCCGAACGGAGCGTTCCTGTGACGTACGGTCTTATGCTCGATGGCGACAAGCTCGATGCCCTCATCGTGGGCGGCGGTGACGTCGCCGCCCGCAAGGCAGCCGCGTTGCTCGAGGCCGGCGCGCGAGTCCGCCTGATCGCGACGACGGTCGGCGGGCGCTGCCGCGCCCTCGACGGCCATCCGCGTCTGTCGATCGAGGAGCGGCCGATCGTCGTGCACGACATCGAGGGCGAGGTCGCGGACGCGATGCTCGTCGTCGCCGCGACCAACTCGCCGACTCTGAACGCGACGATTGCGGCCGCGGTCAGACGGCTGCACCGACTCGTCAACGTCGTCGATGCGCCCGCGAGCGGGAACTGCGTCACGCCCGCGGTCCACGCGGTCGGCCGCCTGACGATCGCCGTGACGGCCGGCGGCGTCCCGACCGCCGCTGCGCGCATTCGCGATGAGATCGCCGAGCGGTTCGACGAGCGCTATGCGATCGCCCTCGATAGCCTCGCCGACCTGCGTGACCGTCTCCTGGGCGACGACGCACGCGAGCCGGAACGCAGGGCATGGCGGGAAGCGGCGAGCGCGCTGATCGCCGGCGACTTCTGCGAGTCCATCGAGAGTGCGACCTTCACCGGACGGATCGCGGCATGGCGGTGATCGTCGCCGGCGTCAGCCACCGGACCGCGCCGGTCGATGTGCGCGAGCGCTTCGCGCACGCGCCGGGTGAAGTCGTCGAGACGCTGGACCGTCTGCGGCACGACGCCGGCATCGTGGAGGGCGTTCTGCTCTCTACCTGCAATCGCGCCGAGGTCTACCTCGTCGAGGGGGAGCGCGAAGCCGCCAGCGCAGTCTGGTCACTGCTCGGTCGACGTCTCGGTCGCGACGCGGAACCCTACGGCTACGTGCTGCGCGACCGGGAGGCGGTCACGCATCTCTTCCGCGTCGCCTCGGGGCTGGACTCCATGATCCTCGGCGAGGCGCAGATCCACGGCCAGGTGCGTGAGGCCTGGGAGCGCAGCCGGGCGCACGCCGGGACGATCCTGCACCGACTCTTCCAGTCCGCGCTGCTCGTCGGTGGGCGCGTCCGATCGGAGACGGCGATCGGACACGGCGCCGCCTCGATCAGCTCGGCGGCAGTCCAGCTCGCGAAGCAGATCTTCGGTTCGCTGCGGGGCCGCCACGCGATGGTGCTCGGCGCGGGCGAGATGGCGGAGCTCGCGCTGGAATGCCTCGTCAACGAGGGCGTTCGGGCGGCCATCGTCGCCAATCGCACGTGGGAGCGCGCGGAGGTGCTGGCGCGGCGACACGGCGCGACCGCGATGCACTACGATGCGTGCTGGAGCGGGC
>CAYLPM010000055.1:0-4224 GCA_964385525.1 uncultured Gemmatimonadaceae bacterium | reverse complement strand
GTCGGACAGGGACCGGTTCAGCTTCTCCTCGTCATCGGCGAACAGGCGCAGCCCGAGGACCTTCTCGGCCATCCACGCGACCTGGTCCTCGCCATCGGAGTGCGTGAAGCCGACGAGGAGGACGAAGCCGCGGCCGATGCGGCCGGAGGTTCGTGAGTCGGGGCCGGTGCCGTCGCGGATGCGGACTTCGGCGCGAGTGACGCGCTGGAGGAGGACGCGCATGCGGGCAAGGTAGCGGGGGGAGACGACGGCGGGAACGGACGAACGGCGCCAACGGCGGGAGGACAGCGACCCGCCGTTGACGCCGTTCGTCCGTTCTACTCCACCGTCACCGATTTCGCCAGGTTCCTCGGCTGATCCACGTCCAGCCCCCGCTGCACCGCGATGTAATACGCGAGCAACTGCAGCGGAATCGCCGCCAGGATCGGATAGAACATGTCGATCGTCTCGGGGATCCGGATCTCGTAGTCGATCTTCCCCTCGAGCATCGGCTCGTCGCGGCTCGTCAGCACGATCACCCGGCCGCCGCGCGCCTTCACCTCCTGCACGTTCGAGCACACCTTCTCGAACACGGCGTCGTGCGGCGCGATGAACACGCACGGCATCTCCTCGTCGATCAGCGCGATCGGCCCGTGCTTCATCTCGGCCGCCGGGTAGCCCTCGGCGTGGATGTAGCTGATCTCCTTCAACTTCAGCGCGCCCTCGAGAGCCGCCGGGAAGTTGAAGCCGCGGCCGAGGTAGAGGAAATTCTTCGCGTCGACGAACTCGCGCGCGATCCCCTCGATCTCCGGTGCCCGGTCGAGGATCGACTGCACCTGCTCCGGGAGCGCGAGCATGGCATCGGCGATCTCGCGGCCGCGCACGACCGACAGGTCGCGCTTGCGCGCCAGCTTCAGCGTCAGCAGCGCCAGCGCCACGACCTGGCTCGTGAACGCCTTCGTCGACGCGACGCCGATCTCCGGACCGGCGTGCAGGTAGATGCCGCCCTCCGATTCCCGCGCGATCGTCGAGCCGACGACGTTCACGATCCCGAGCGTCTTCGCGCCGCGCCGCTTGGCCTCACGCATCGCCGCCAGGGTGTCCGCCGTCTCGCCCGACTGCGAGATCACGATGCACAGCGTGCGCTCGTTGATGATCGGGTTGCGATAGCGGAACTCCGAGGCGTATTCCACCTCCACCGGGATCCGCGTCATCTCCTCGATCATGTGCTCGCCGATCAGCGCCGAGTGCCAGCTCGTGCCGCAGGCCGTGATCGTGATGTTGTCGATCGCCATCAGCTCGTCGTGCGTCAGATTCAGCCCGCCGAGCTTGGTCGTGCCGTCATCCCGGACGAGGCGCCCGCGCATCGTGTTCGCGAGGGAGGTCGGCTGCTCGCAGATCTCCTTGAGCATGAAGTGGTCGTAGCCGCCGCGCTCGATCGCGTCGAGATTCCATTCGATCTCGCTCACGCGCTTGGGCTTCGGCACCGCCTGGAGATCGATGACCCTGTAGCCGGCGCGCGTCAGCACGGCCATCTCGCCATCGTCGATGTAGACGACCTTGCGCGTGTGCTGGAGCACGGCCGCGACGTCGCTGGCGACGTAGTACTCGCCCTCGCCCAGGCCGACGAGTAGCGGGCTGCCCTTGCGCGCGGCGACGATCTTGTCCGGATCACGCGTCGAGATGACGGCGATCCCGTACGTGCCGTCCACGAGCTGGAGCGCCTCGGCCACCGCCTCCTCGAGCGATCCGTCGAGCGACGCCTCGATCAGGTGCGCGAGCACCTCCGTGTCGGTCTCGGAGCGGAACGTATGGCCGCGCTCCTCGAGCATCTTTCGCAGACCGGTCGCGTTCTCGATGATCCCGTTGTGGACCACGGCGATCTCGTTCAGGCAGTCGGTGTGCGGGTGCGCGTTGCACTCGTTCGGCGCGCCGTGCGTCGCCCACCGGGTGTGCGCCACACCGACGGTCCCACCGAGCGGGTGCGTCGCCACCAGCGCTTCGAGATTGGCGATCTTGCCCGCCGCCTTCCGGAGCTCGACCCCCTTCCCGTTGTTCATCGCGATCCCGGCCGAGTCGTACCCGCGATACTCCAGGCGCTTGAGCCCCTCGATCAGGAACGGGGTGGCGACCCTCGGGCCGACATAACCGACGATTCCGCACATAATCGACTGCCCTTCCGACGTTAGAGACTCAAGGCATCCAGTGGCGCGCGCGCCCGCGCGATCAATTCTCGCGCCTGGCCCGCGCTTCGCGCTTCCGCGATTACCCGGACGATCGGCTCCGTTCCCGAGGGCCGGATGTGCACCCACCGGTCTGCCCAGGCCAGCCGCAACCCATCCTGAGTGTCCGGCGACGCATCGGGGAATTCCGCCCGCAGCGCCTCGTAGACGATCTCGAGGCTGGCGCGCGGCCGGTCCAGCTTGTCCTTCACGATCACGTACCGTGGAAAATCGGCGACGACCTCCGAGATCGACCGGCCATCCTCGTACATCATCTGGAGAATCAGCGCCGCCCCGATCGGAGCATCGCGTCCGAGATGCACCTCCGACAGAATGACACCCCCGTTCCCCTCCCCCCCGATCGGCGAGCGCTCGCGACGCATCCGCGCCGCCACGTTGACCTCGCCTACCGGCGCCCGGATCACTTCGGCACCACCCGCCGTCGCCATGTCCTCGACGATGCGGCTCGTGGACAAATTGACGACGACCGGACCGGACCGGTGACGCAGGACCAGCCGGGCCGCCAGAGCCAGCGTGTAGTCCTCGCCGATCGCCCGCCCATCATCCGCCACCAGGGCCAGCCGGTCGACGTCCGGGTCGACGGCGAAGCCGACCGCGGCTCCGCTGCTTCGCACGAGCCGTTCCAGATCGCCGAGGTTCTCGGCCACCGGCTCCGGGGGCCTCGGGAAACGTCCGTCCGCCTCCAGATTGATCGCCGTCACCCGGCACCCCAGGCGTTCCAGCAGCGCCGGCATGATCGCGCCCCCGGCCCCACGCACGCAGTCCAGCGCGACGTGAAACTGCCGGCGCCGGATCCCCTCCACATCGATGAACGGAATCGACAGGACACGCTCGATGTGTCGCGCGATCGCACCACCGTCAGTGTCGACCCTGCCCAGCCGGTCCCAGGCCGCCCGCGGAATTCCCGCCTCCATCGCCCGTCGCATCTCGCCGGCCTCATCGGCCAACAGAAAGAGGCCGGTGGGACCGATGAACTTGAGCGCGTTCCACTCGACCGGGTTGTGGCTGGCCGTGATCGCGAGCCCGCCGGCGGCATGCCGGTTCTCGACTTCGAGCTGAATCGTCGGCGTGGGCGCCATCCCGACGTCCACCACGTCGCAGCCGACGGATTGGAGCGCCGCAAGGACCACGCGGTGGAACATGGGGCCGGACACGCGGCTGTCGCGCCCGACGACGATCGTGCGGGACCCGCCGCCCGACGATGCCCACGCGCCGAATCCGGCGGCGAAGGTCGCCATGATCTCCGGCGTGAGCGCCTCACCCACGCGCCCTCGTACCCCGGAGACGCTCACCATGAGCCCTTCGTACGTCGCGCCGGTCATGCATCCTCCCGTTGAGTGCAGCGATCCCTTCCCTCGCGTCGTCCGGAGTCGGGATGACGATCGACCTCGGCCGATCAAGGTATCCACCACGGGTCGCGCCGGCCAAGCACGCCGCCTTCGACAGGTGGTTCCGCATGTTGCGTACGCTGCCGAGGGAGCGTCCCATAAACGATCACCTCTCGCCCGACGACGGAGTACTCTCCCCTGTCCACATCGTTCCGCATGTGGGCGTCGCTGTCGTTCCGCTACAAGCTGGCGCTCATCAGCACGGCCGCGGTCGTCGCGACGCTCCTCTGCCTCGTCATCCCCGTCTACGTCTACGGACGAGCGACGCTGGCTACGTTGCACGGCCAACAGCTCCTCGCCGTCGCACGCACGGCCGCGGTCGCGATCTCCGCCGACTCGATGGACGTGATCTCGGAGCCGAACGGCCAGAACACGCAGGCCTTCGTCCACGCCCGCAATCTCCTCAAGGATTTCTGGACGGCGAACGGCGGGTCGCTGAGCGAGATGGCCCACGGCATCTCCGTGGTGCGCCGGAGCAGCGCGGTCACCTACCGCTACCTGGTCCACTCGTCGTGGAGCGCCGGCCAGCGTGACTACCGCAACGCGTGGGACGTGCCGGCCGAGCTCCGGAGCGACATGACGGCGGGGCGCGCCGGATACACCAGCGTCTACCG
>CAYLPM010000054.1:0-17634 GCA_964385525.1 uncultured Gemmatimonadaceae bacterium | reverse complement strand
TGGGGGAACATCTTCCTCCCCATCGATCTCGCCGATGTGCCGCGCCGGGCGATCCTCGCCAACCCCGAGCAGCGCCGCCGACTCCTGAACGAGATGCTCGGCCCGATGGTGGGCCCGACACTGGAGCAGAATCTGCTCTACCGCTGGCTGACCACCGATCGGCCCGATGCCGTCGTCGACACGGTGAACACCGCCACCGCCGTTGCCTATCAGGACGAGTTCGCGAGTGCCAGCGCGCTGCTCGCCGCCGCGGATGCCGGGAACGCCGGTACGGACCTGGTCGAACGGCACCTGCTCACGCTGCCACTCCCGCAGCTCATCCGGCACATGCAGACGTACACCGAGGGATTCCGGGTCGCCGGGACGAAGGTGTACGTGAAGATCGGGACGAGCGGCACCGGCGGAATGGGACTCAACATCCCGTACACGCACAGCGAGGAGCGACCCTCCCGCTCACTGATGATGAAGTCCGCCGTCGCCGGCGCGCAGAGCATGTTCCTCTTCCTGCTCGGCCGTACGCCCGGTGCGCCGGCGGTCATCGAGGTGCGGCCGACGGCCGCGATCGCGTGGCGCGAGATCGCGTATGGTCCGATCCTTCGCGGCGGCGTGCAACTCGAGGTCGTGGACTGCGAGCGGCCGATCCCGCTCGCGCGGGCCTTCACGCCGGACGCTCACGGCTGGACGTGCACCGGGGCGCCGCTCGAGAACGTGTTCATCAACGTCGGGGAGAACGGCGTGTTCGCGCGTGACGAGTTCGAGACCGTGAGCGCGCTCGGCCAGATGGAGCTCGTGACGCCCGAGGAGATCGCCGATGTGGTGGTCGCCGAGATGCTCGGCCGCCCGACCGGGAAGGACGTCGTCGCGGCGCTCGATGGCGCGTCGTTCGGCCCTACCTATCGGGCGGGGTTTCTGCGCGCGATCGCGGTGGACGGGCTGCGCGAGCTCGAGGAGCGGCATGGCGTCCGGTCGGTGGCGTTCGAGATGCTCGGCCCGCCGCGTCTCACGAAGCTGCTCTACGAGGCATTCATTTTCAGCCGTTTGTGCGCGAGCGTGGATGCACTCGCCGCGGCCGAGCCGGAGGCCCTCGCGCGCGCCGCCGAGCGGCATCTGCGCGAGACCGAGCCGACGCTGCGCCGGCAGATCCTTTCGGTCGGCCTGCCGATTCTGCTGCCCGATGGTCGGTCGGTATTACGCGGCCCGACGGTCGTCGTCCCCCCGGATGGGGAGCGGACGGGCGAGGCTGACGGGGAGTTGGAGGGGGACGGGGACGGGGAGGGGGAGGGGAGCGGAGCGCTCGCCCGGGTGGCTCCGCGCGGTTGGGTCGACCTTCGGCCGGCGAACTGTGCGCAGTGGGTGCGCCGCGCGGTCGCGATCGGCAGGCAGAAGCCCGACCGGCGCTCGGGCTCGTTCGCCGATTGGATGGCGATGCGCAGCGAGCAGCCCATCGAGCCGGCGCGAATGGCGGTGTGGGTGTTCGAAAACGAGGATGGAGGATTCCGCATCAAGCGCTGACCGGGGCGGTCCCGATCTTGATAGCGGGCACCCTCCGGGGGGCGACGGGTAGAGAACAGCGGGGACGGTCCAGCGTCATGGCGGGCGGAGTCGGCAGGCCACCTGCCAGTGGTGACCTGCGTCTCCCCGGACCGATCTCCGGAGTCTCCAGCGGAAGCACGGTTTCCTTTCAACGGCGTGAGGTTCGTTAGTGGCGACCCAGGTTCATTCGGCGGCCGACACGGCGCTCGTCCAGAGCGTCGAGCGTGAGATGGCCAAGCGGGTGGTGGGGCAGACGTACATGGTCGAGCGGCTGCTCATCAGCCTCCTCACGGGCGGCCACGTGCTCCTCGAGGGGGTCCCGGGACTGGCGAAGACGCTGACCGTCCGGACGCTGGCCGAGACGATCAGCACGACCTTTCACCGGATCCAGTTCACGCCCGACCTGCTGCCGGCCGATGTCGTCGGCACGCTCGTCTACGATCAGTCGACCGGACAGTTCAACGTCAAGCGCGGGCCGATCTTCGCCAACATCATCCTCGCCGACGAGATCAACCGGGCGCCGGCGAAGGTGCAGGCGGCGCTTCTCGAAGCGATGCAGGAGAAGCAGGTCACGATCGGCGGGACGACGTACCCGCTCGAGGAACCGTTCCTCGTGCTCGCGACTCAGAATCCGATCGAACAGGAAGGCACCTATCCGCTGCCGGAGGCGCAGGTCGACCGCTTCATGCTCAAGCTGCGGATCGGATATCCGTCGCGCGACGAGGAGAAGGAGATCATGCGCCGTATGGCGAGCGGCGAGCCGATTCCGGTCGGCCACGTCGCGACGCCCGAGGCGATCCTCGATGCCCGCTCGCGGGTCGCCGAGCTGTACATGGACGATCGCATCGTGGACTACATCGTGGACATCGTGCACGCCACGCGAACACCCGCGGACGCGGGGCTCAAGGATCTCGTTCCGCTGATCGAATTCGGCGCGAGCCCGCGCGCGACGATCGCGCTCGCGCAGGCGTCGCGCGCGCACGCGTTCCTGCGCGGCCGCTCGTTCGTGACCCCTGATGACGTCAAGGCGATCGCGCCCGACGTGCTCCGACACCGCGTGCTCACGACCTTCGAGGCGGAGGCGGAGGAGGTCACGAGCGACGACATCGTCCGCCGGGTGCTGGCGGCCATCGAATCCCCATGAGCGCGCCGTGAGCGTCGCGTCCCCCGCCCGTCCCAAGGGCGTCGTCCCGCCGGAGATCCTGCGCCAGGTCAAGCTCATCGAGCTGCGGACGCGCGGACTGGTGAACTCGCTGTTTTCCGGCGAGTATCGCTCGGTGTTCAAGGGGCAGGGGATGGAGTTCGCCGAAGTGCGGGAGTATCAGGCGGGCGACGAGGTGCGCACGATCGACTGGAACGTCACCGCGCGCATGCGGCGGCCGTTCGTGAAGCGCTACGTCGAGGAGCGCGAGCTCACCGTCATGCTGGCCGTCGATCTCTCCGGCTCCGAGCGGTTCGGCACCGTGCGCCGCTTCAAGAGCGAGCTCGCGACCGAGCTCGCGGCGGTGCTCGCCATGTCCGCGATCCGCAACAACGATCGCGTGGGGACGATCCTCTTCACCGACCGCGTCGAGCACGTGGTACCGCCGCGCAAGGGGCGCCGGCACGCGCTCCGGCTCATCCGCGACATCCTGGTCTACGAACCGGAAGGGCGCGGCACGGACGTCGGCGCCGCGATGGAGTATCTGCGCCGGATGCTCAGCCACCACGCGATCATCTTCTTCCTCTCCGACTTCCTCGATCCCGGGATCGAACGCCCGCTCAAGATCCTCTCGCAGCAGCACGACGTCGTCGCGGTGACGGTCGAAGATCCCAGCGAGCGCCGGCTGCCGGACATCGGGCTCGCGCGGTTCATGGATCCCGAGACCGGCGCACAGGTCGACATCGACACGAGCGATCCGGATGTGCGCCGCCAGTTCGAGCGCGCGGTCGAGGAGGAGGAGGTGGCACGGCGCCAGTTGCTGCGCCGGCTGGCCATCGATGAGGTCCCCGTGCGCACCGATGCCGGGTACATCCCGCCGCTACTGCGCTTCTTTCGCGCGCGCGAGACGCGCGCCCGTCGCCGATGATGCACGCGCCGCTCCTGCTCGCCGCGCTGCTCATGCTGCCGGCCGTGCTCGGCGCCCAGGCGCCCGCTCAGTCGAGCGTCCAGTACGGCGTCTCCATCACGCCGGACACGGTCACCGTCGGCGATCCCTTCGTCGTCCTCGTGCGGATCCGCGCGCCGCTCGGTGCGACGATCACGTTCCCCGAATCGCCCCCTGCCGAGCCGTTCCAGCCGATCGAGCCCATCGACCCGCCCGCGATCCAGCCTGGCACGGACACGACGGCGGTGGAGCAGACCGCACGCTACCGGCTCGTCGCCTGGGAGACGGGCCGCGTGCCCCTCGGTCTCGACGAGGTCGTGGTGCGCATCGGCAGCGTCCAGCGCCGCATCCCGCTCGCCGACCAGAGCGTGTTCGTGCAAACCGTGCTCCCCGCCGACACGGCGCTGCGCGTGCCCAAGCCGGCTCGCGACATCATGGCACCCCTCGTTCCGTGGTGGCAGTACCTGCTCGCCGCGGCGCTCGCGCTGCTGCTGCTGGCGCTGCTCGCCTGGTGGCTCTGGCGCCGTCGGCGGACGCGGACGGCTGCCCCTGATGCATTCGCGCTGGCCGAACGCGAGTTCGATCGCATCGAGGCGCTGCGCCTCGTCGACGCCGGGGAACGTGGCCGGCACGTGGCGCTCATGGTCGACGTGGTGCGCGACTACCTCGCGGCCAGATATCCTTCGGCGGCGCGCTCGCTCACATCGTGGGAGCTGCTCCAGGCTGCGCGTACGATCCGCGTCATCCAGATCGCGCGACTCGAGCCCGTGCTGGCCGAGGCGGATCTGATCAAGTTCGCCCGCCGCCCGGTCACGATGGATCGCGCGATCGCGCTCGGACGCGATGCACGCTCGATGGTCCGCGATGTCGAGGCCGCCGAACGCGCCGCCGAAGCCGAGGCGGCCTCCGAGCCGCAGCGGACGAAGGAGGTGGCGGCGTGAGCATCTTCTCCGGCATCACCTTCGGCACGCCGTGGGCGCTGCTCCTGCTCGCGCTTCTTCCGCTGTGGTGGTGGCGGCGGATGCGGCATCGCCCGCCCGCGATCATCTTCTCGCGCGTCGGCGTGCTCGCCGCCGGACCGCGGGCCGGCCGCGGGATCGCCCGCCTCCTCTTCGTGCTGCGCAGCCTCCTGCTCATCGGGGTGATCATCGCCATCGCGCGGCCGCGCAGCGGAGCGCGTTCCGAGACGATCACCTCCGAGGGGATCAACATCGTCATCGCGCTCGACATCTCGAGCTCGATGCTCGCGCAGGACTTCCAGCCGAGCAACCGGCTCGAGGTGGCGAAGGAGAAAGTGGTCCAGTTCGTCGCGGGGCGGCGCAGCGATCGCATCGGCATCGTCGCATTCTCCGGCGAGGCTCTGACGCAGGTCCCGCTGACGGTCGACTATCCGGTCGTGACCGCCGCCGTGAACGGCCTGCAGCCTGGCCGGCTCGAGGATGGCACCGCGATCGGGACCGCGATCGCGACCGCGGCCAACCGCCTGCGCGCGGCGCCCGGCGAATCACGCGTCCTGATTCTCCTCACCGATGGGGAGAACAACCGGGGCGAGATCGATCCGCGCACGGCCGCGAAGGCGGCCGCCGAGTTCGGCATCCGTGTCTACACGATCGGCGTCGGACGTGAGGGGATGGCGCCGGTGCCGGTCGGTCGCGGCGTCTTCGGCCTGCGCTACGAGAATCGTCCGGTGCGGATCGACGAAGAGCTGTTGACCGAGATCGCCAACACGACCGGCGGGCGATATTTCCGCGCGCAGGACCCGGCGGCGCTCGAGCGCATCTACGAGCAGATCGATCGCCTCGAGCGCGTGCCGGTGCGCTCGCGCACGTTCGTGCGTCATAGCGAGCAGTATCGCATTCCCCTCTCCCTCGCGCTCGCCGCGCTGGTCCTGGAGCTCGGGCTGCTCGCGTGGAGGGCGCCGCTTCCATGACCGTGTTCGGCTACTTCGACCGCCCGTGGCTTCTCGCCGTCGCGGCCCTGCTCGCCCTCGGCGCAACGCTCGCGGTCGTGCTCACGTATCGCCGCCGGCGCGCGCGCCTCGCGCGCTTCGGGAGCGACGAGGTGATCACGCGCCTGATGCCGCCCTCATCGCCCGGCGTCGGCAGGTGGCGCGCGCTGCTCCTTGGACTCGCGGCCGGGCTCGCCGGAATCGCGGCGGCCGGGCCGCGGTGGGGCGTCGAGCAGAACGTCGTCCGCGGTGAGGGCATCGACATGGTGCTCGCGCTCGATGCATCGCTCTCCATGATGGCGAACGACGTCCGCCCGGACCGCCTGACGCAGCTTCGGCAGGAAGTCCGCCGACTGCTCGACATGTCGGGGTCGGATCGGGTGGGGCTCATCGCGTTCGCGGGGCGCAGCTACATCCTCACGCCGCTCACGATCGACCAGGGCGCGCTCGACCTCTATCTGGACAACCTCGATCCGTCGGTGGTCGGCCAGGCCGGCAGCGCGCTGTCCCGGGCCATCCGGCAGGGAACGGCGCTCCTGCTTTCGACGGAGTCGGCGTCGGATCGCGCGCTCGTCGTGATGAGCGACGGGGAGTTCTTCGAGACCGAGGAGGAGATCGTCGAGGCCGCGCGACTCGCCGAGGAGCGCGGGATCCATCTCGTCCTCGTCGGCTACGGTACGGAGCAGGGTGCGCGCATCCCTGTCCAGTCCCCGGATGGAGCGACCTTTCATCGTGATCAGCAGGGGCAGGTGGTCGTGACACGCTACAGTCCCGAGCTGCTTCGCGCCGCCGCCGAAGCGGCGAACGGCACCTTCATCGACGCATCGGAGACGGACAAGGCGGGTCGCATCCGTCGCGCGCTCTCGGACCTGCGCACGCAACGCCGTGCCGCGGCCGCCGGCGAGGAGCGCACGCCGCGCTTCCAGCTCTTCCTCATCCCCGCGCTTTTGCTGATGCTCATCGACACACTGCTCTCCGAACGGCACGTGCGTCGTCGCCGCTCGGCGGCATCGACGCGCACCGCGGCGCCGGCCGCGGCGGCCCTCGCACTCGTCGCCGTGCTCGCCGCGTGCGGCGGACCGGCGGATGCCGCGGCCCGCGCGTATCGCGCCGGCGAGTACGATCGCGCGGTCGCGCTGTACCGCCAGGCGATCGCCGAAGGCGACCGGCGCCCCGAGACGATCTACAACTTCGGCACCGCGCTCGTGTCCGCGGACTCACTCGAGTCGGCCGTCGAGGCGCTGTCGCAGACGCAGCAGGCGGAGGATCCGGAGCTTCGCTTCCGCTCGCATTTCAACCTGGGACTCGCCCATCTCGTCGAGGCCCTCGCCGCCGAAGACCAGGGGCAGGGCGAAGCGGCGCGTGCCATGCTCGACTCGGCGATCGTCGTCTATCAGCGCGCGCTGCGCATGCGCTCCGATGACGTCGACGCGAAGTGGAATTACGAGCTCGCGCTCCGCGACGATCCGGAGCAGAGCGGGGGCGGCGGGGGAGGCGGGGGCGGAGAGCAGGAGCAGCCCGATCCGCAGCCGGATCCTTCGGGCGACCCGCAGGAGGCACCGACGCCCGCGGGCGGACTCGGCCAGCGACAGGCGGAGCAGATTCTCGAGGCGGCGGCGCGCGATGAACGTTCGGTGCAGGCGCGAACGCAGCAGAATACTCGCCCCACGCCCCCGCCCGGCGGGAAGGACTGGTAGTGCTCGGCGGCCTCCTCCTGCTCGCGCAGCTGCAGATCAGCGTTCAGGCGCCTGACAGCGTCGGCGCGTGCGCGCCGCTGTCGGTCACGATCCGTCTTCGTGCGCCCGGAGCGGAGGCACCGGCGCTCATCCTGCCCGACTTCCGCCCGTTCGGCATCGTGCAGAGCTCGGCGCGGCCGCGGCTCGAGACCGATTCGCGGCGCGGGGTATGGGTGACCGACGAGTACCAGTACGTGCTCTCCACGGCGCGCGCGGGAACGTACGTCATCCCGCCGTTCGCGGCGCGGCTCGGCGGGGAGTCTGCGCACTCGATGCCGCTGCGTATCACCGTCGTCTCGCCCGAGCAGAGTGGTGGGCCGGAGATCGTCACGCGGGCGCGCATCGACCACCGTCGTCCGGTGCACTTCCGCGCGATGGCGCTGCCCGACACGGTGTACGTCGGCCAGCAGGTCACGTATCAGGCGGCCGCGTTCCTCGAGGACTCGGTGCAGTCGCGGCTCCGGCGCAATCCCGAGTTCTTTCCGCCCGAGATGCGTGCGATGCTCGCGTACGAGCTCCCGTTCGTGCGCGGCCACCTGCCGCGGTACGATCGCGGCAACCGGTGTTACGAGGTGCCGGTGTTCCAGCGCGCGATCTTCCCGTTGATGCCGGGGCGCCACGCGATTCCACCCGCGCAGCTCGTCTACACTCTGCCGCGCTCGCACAGCTTCTTCAGCCGCGAGGAGAGCCACGAGCTGCGCACCGACACGGTGGTCGTCGTCGCCATCGAGCCGCCCGCGCCGGGCCGGCCGGACGACTACACCGGTGCGGTGGGCGATTTCGAGCTCTCGGCACGACTCGACACCACGGTCGCGCGCGTCGGCGTGCCGATCGTGCTCACCGTCCGGGTATCCGGCACCGGTAACATCAAACTGTTGCCTCGTCCGGTCGTCGAGGTCGCCTGGGCCGGCCTCGTGGCATCCGATGAGCGAGTGGTCGTGGCCGGTGACCAGCGGATCGGCGGAGCCAAGGAGTTCGACTGGATCGTGACGCCGCATCGTGAGGGACGCTTCGAGATCCCGTCGGTGCGCTACGCGCACTTCGACCCGGTTCGAGGTCGATACGCGGTCGCGCGGTCGTCAGCGGTTGCGGTCGCGGTCGCGCCGGGGACCATCGCGGCCGTCGACACCGGTGCGAGCGAGGCAGCGCCACTGGCGATTCGCCGGGCGTATCGCGGTGCGCTGTCGCGGCCCGCGTACTCGAACGCCGCGTTCTGGGTGCTCCTGTTCACCGCGCCCATTCCGGCGTTCGTCGTGGGCGCGATCCGGCGTCCCCGCCGACCGCCGGCTCGCCGCACCCCGGCGCAGCGACTCCGGGAGCTCGAGCGCCATCCTGAGCGCGCCGATGCCCGCCGCGTGCGCGGTGTGTTCGTTGCGGCGCTGTCGGACCGTCTCGCGATCCCCGCGCTCGCCATGACGCGTCGCGGTGCGCTGATCCGGGCTCTGCGCCACAGCGGGGTGTCGACGGTGGTCGCGACCGAGGCCGAGACGCTGCTCGTTGCGCTGGACGCCGCGGCGTTCGGGCGTGGCGGTGGCGCCGCGCGGGTGGGCGATGCCGTTGCCCGCGCGTGCCGCATCTACGCGGCCGTGGATCGCGAAGCGCTGCTCCGGCCGCGCGCCGGCCGCGCGCAGGGAACGCGGCCGGGGTCGCGCACGGTGATCACACTGCTTCTGCTGCTCGCCGGAGGCGCCACGGCACTCGAGGCGCGGCGGACGCCGGAGCTCGCGCGCCAGCACTTCACGCGGGGGATCGCGCACTATGAGGCCGGCGAGTATCACGCGGCCGTGCGCGCATTCGGCACCGCGGCACGACTCGAGCCCCGTGGCGCCGATGCCTGGGCGAACTTCGGCACATCGGCGTGGGCGGTCGCGGACACGGTCGACGCGCTCGTCGGGTGGCAGCGGGCGCTCCGGCTCGAGCCACTGGCGGGTGACGTGCGCGAGCGGCTCGCGGCCATGGACGCCGCGCTGCCGGGTGAACCGGACGAAGTACCGCCGCTCCCGGCGTGGCCTCTCGCGCTTTGCGCGGCGGCCCTCTGGATCGCCGCCTGCGCCTCCGGCTTCGCCTACGCCAGTCGAGGCGCGCGGGGGAGCGTGAGCCTCGCGCGCGCGGCGGCCGTCGGCGCCCTGGGGCTGGGAGTGCTCGCCTGGGATGTGGACCGTCGAATCAGCGGCGATCGGCTCGTCGTGGCGACCGCACCGGCGCAGCTCCGCGTCCTGCCTGCGCTCGGCGCCGAGTCGTCGAGCGCCGTGGCGAGCGCGGACATCATGCACCGCCTCGAGTCGCGCGGGGCGTGGGTGCGCGTCCGCACGGCCGATGCGCGCGAGGGCTGGCTCGAGTCAGCGCGCCTCGTGCCGCTCGCGCGCGATTGACGCCCGGCGCACGCGCCGCCTACCTTTGCGCGTGCCGCGAATCGCGATTCTTCCCAGCGCCGTCGCCGACCAGATCGCCGCCGGCGAGGTCGTCGAGCGGCCGGCTTCCGTCGTCAAGGAGCTCGTCGAGAACGCGCTCGACGCGGGCGCGACGAGCATCGACCTGACGATCGAGGACGGCGGGCGCGGCGGCATCCGCATCAGCGATGACGGCTGCGGCATGGAGCGCGATGACGTGGTGCTCGCCCTCGAGCGCCACGCCACGTCCAAGATCCGCGTGGCCGAGGATCTCGTCGGCGTCGCGAGCTTCGGGTTTCGCGGCGAGGCGCTGCCCGCCATCTGCTCCGTGTCGCAGGTCGAGCTCGAGACGGCGATCGCCGATGGCGCCGGCACCCGGGTGCGCGCGGTCGGCGGATCGGTGGTCGAGGTGGAGGACGCCGCGCGCCGGCGTGGCACGACGGTCTGCGTGCAGCGACTGTTCTTCAACACGCCCGCGCGCCAGAAATTCCTGCGAGGGGCGCGCTCCGAGTGGCGCGCGGTGTTCGAGTCCATCATCGCGATCTCGCTCGTGCGGCGAGACGTGCGCTTCACCGTGCAGCACGACGGCAAGTCCATGCTCGCGCTCCCGCCGGCGCCGTCGCTGCGCGAGCGCATCGGCGCGCTGTGGGGCGCCGAGTATGCCGAGCGCTTCGTGTCCGTCGATCACGTCAGCGGGCCGACCCTCGTCACGGGGCTCGTCGAACGGCCGTCGGAGGTCGGCACCGCGGGCCGGCGGATTCACCTCGCGGTCAACGGCCGCGTCGTGCGCGATGCGGGGATCGTTCGCGCGGCCGAGTCGGCGTACCGATCCACGATCGGGGCCGGCCTCCGCCCGACCATGTTCCTCGAGCTCCTCGTCGCCTCGGACACCATCGACGTGAACGTCCACCCGGCCAAGGCCGAGGTGCGCTTTCGCGATCGATGGGTGTCGGAGCGCGTGGTCGAGCAGGCGGTGCGGCGCGCGCTCGGCACCATGGAGAGCGCCACGGCGTTCGGTGGCTTCTCGTGGGGCGCGCCGCGCGCCATCGGGACGGACACGGAGGGGCACCACGTGGACGTCGAGGTGTTGCGCCCCGCGCCCGGCTCGGACGACGGATCGATCTTCGCCGCCGCGCCGGCCGACCTTCGTGGTGGCGTCGAAACCGACGACGAGTCGGCGGTCACGCGGGCCGCGCTCGAGCGCCGCGTCCCGCCACTCGTCCAGTTGCGGCGCACGTATCTCATGTTCGAGCAGGAACACGGCGTGGTGCTGATCGACCAGCATTCGGCGCACGAGCGCGTCCTGTTCGAGGAGTTCATGCGTGTGCTGGAGAGCGGCGCGTCGCCATCGCAGCGGCTGCTCTTTCCCATGACGATGCACCTCGGCCCCGCGGAGGGTGAGGCGTTCGAGGCCCACCGCGCGTCGCTGGAGCGGCTCGGCTTCGAGATCGAGGGGTTTGGTGGACACACGCTCCTCGTGCGCAGCGTGCCGATGCCGCACCCGCGATTCGACGCGGAGGCCTGCCTGCGGGAGTCGCTCGCGGCACTCGCCGGCGATCGCGGGGCCAGCACGGCGGCGCGGCACGAGCGGCTCGCGGCGACGGTCGCGTGCAAGGCCGCGATCAAGGCCGGCGACGCCCTCTCGCCGGAAGAGATGCGGGCGCTGTTTCTCGCCCTCGAGCGCACGACGCTGCCGGCGCACGATGTGCACGGACGCGCCACGATCGTGCAGCTCGGCTGGGACGAGCTCGAGCGACGCTTCGGCCGCCGCTGACCGGCGCCGCGCGATGGACCCCATCCGCGTGATCTGCGGTCCGACGGCCGCCGGCAAGTCGGCGCTCGCCCTCCACCTCGCCGACGAGCACGCGCTCACCATCCTCAGCGCGGACTCGCGACAGATCTACCGCGGGTTCGACATCGGCACCGCCAAGCCGTCGCGCGACGAGAGGCGGCGGGTCCCGCATAGCGGCATCGACATCGTCGATCCGACCGAGCGCTACTCCGCGTCGTCGTGGAGTCGCGCCGCCGCGGGATGGATCGCCGAGTCACGCGCGGCGAGCCGCGAGCCGGTGGTCGTCGGCGGGACCGGCTTCTATCTGCGCGCGCTGTTCGATCCGCTGTTCGAGGAGCCGGAGCTGCCCGGGCAGCCCAGGCGCGCGATCGCCGCCGCGCTCGCCGGGATGTCGACCGCGGAGCTGCGTCGCTGGTGCACCGCGCTCGACCCGGCGCGCGCACGGTTCGGCCGCGCGCAGCTCGTGCGGGCGATCGAGGTCGCGCTGCTCACGGGCGAGCGACTCAGCACCCTGCACCGCACGGCCGCGCGCGCGCCGCGATTCACCGCGCGCTATCTTGTCGTCGATCCCGGGCCGGCGCTCGGTGCTCGCATCGAAGGTCGTCTGGGCGGCATGCTCGCCGCCGGCTGGGAAGACGAGGTGCGATGCCTCGCCGCGACCGTGCCGGCGGAGGCCCCCGCGTGGAACGCCTCGGGCTACCGCGCGATTCGTGCGCTGGTACAGGGCGAGATCGATCGCGCAGCGGCCATCGCGCGCGTCGTGATCGACACGCGACAGTACGCGAAGCGGCAGCGAACGTGGTTCCGGCATCAGCTCACGGACGACGCGCACGTCGTCCGCATCGACCCGGACGGCCCGCGTGCGTTCGACATCGCGCGCCGGTGGTGGCGGGGGGAGGACGAGGACGACACGTGAAGATCGGAATCACCTGCTATCCGACGTACGGCGGCTCCGGCGCCGTCGCGACCGAGCTCGGGATCGCGCTCGCGGAGCGCGGCCACGAGGTGCACTTCATCACGTACCAGCAGCCGTTCCGGCTCCCCGCGTTTCTGCCCCGCGTCTACTTCCACGAGGTGGACGTCGGCCGCTATCCGCTGTTCGAGTACCCGCCCTACGATCTCGCGCTGGCCGTCCGCATGCACGAGGTCGTGCAGAAGGAGGGGCTGGATCTGCTGCACGTGCACTACGCGATACCGCACGCGACCAGCGCCTGGATCGCGCGGGAGATGCTGCGCGAGAGCGGCGGCGACATTCGCGTCCTCACCACACTGCACGGCACCGACATCACGATCGTCGGGCAGGATCCGTCGTTCAAGGCGATCACCGAGTTCTCGATCGACCGCTCCGATCGCGTGAGCGCGGTCTCCGAGTATCTGAAGCGCGAGACGCTCTCGGCGTTCGGATGCGCCGGAGAGCGCATTCAGGTGATCACCAACTTCGTCGATCCCGCCGTGTACGACCGCGCGCGCTACCGTCCGCTCCTGCGCGAGCAGGTCGCGAACGGCCGCCGCGTGCTGATGCACGTCTCGAACTTCCGTCCCGTCAAACGCGTACGCGACGTCGTCGACGTGTTCGCCCGCGTCCGCGAAACGGTGCCGAGTGTGCTGGTGATGGTCGGGGATGGCCCCGATCGCGTGGATGCCGCGGCCGAGGCCCGGCGGCTCGGCCTCGAGGACGAGGTGCATTTCCTGGGGAAGATCGACATGGTGGCGCCGCTGCTGGCCAGCGCCGATCTGTTCCTCCTGCCCAGCCAGAGCGAATCGTTCGGCTTGAGCGCGCTGGAAGCGCTCGCATCGGGCGTGCCGGTGGTCGCCTCGCGTGCCGGCGGTCTGGTCGAGGTGATCCGCGATGGCGAGACCGGCGTGCTCTGCGAAATCGGCGATGTCGACGGCATGGCGCGGCAGGCGGTCGCCATTCTCGGCGACCAGGATCGCTGGCGCGCGATGAGCGCGGCCGCGGCGGCCGACGCCCGCGAGCGCTTCGGCCGCGACGACCTCGTCACGCGCTACGAGGCCTTTTACCGGGATGCGCTCGGCTAGCGCGATCCTCTCGCTGATCCGCTGGCACAACGGGATCATAGCGGCCGCCGGGGTCCTGCTCGGGACGTGGTGGGCCGGCGGCGTGCCGTGGAGCACGCGCCCGCACCTCGCCGCAGCCGCCGCGTTCGCGCTCGCCGCGTACGCCAACGCGTTCAACGACTGGTGCGACCGCGACATCGACCGCGTGGCACACCCCGAGCGCCCACTGCCGCGGGGGACGCTCGCGGCCGGCGACGCGCTCTCCATCGCGCGCCTCGCGGCGGTGCTCGGCATCGGGCTCTCGGCGCTCGCCCGTCCGGCCCTCGGCCTCGTGGCCATCGTGATCGTGGCGCTGATGCACGCCTACAGCCGCCTCCTCAAGGCGCGTGGCGTCGTCGGCAACGTCGTGGTGGCGGTCCTCGCCTCGCTGCCGTTTCTGTATGGCGCGTGGAGCGTCGGCCGTCCGCTCGCCGCCCTGCCGCTCCTCGCCCTGGCGATCCCGCTGCACTTCGCGCGCGAAGTGGCCAAGGACCTCGAGGATGCCGACGGCGACGCGCCGGTTCGCCGGACGCTCCCGGTCGTGCTCGGCCCACGGCGCACGCGTGTCGTGCTCATCGCGGCGCTGTTAGCTTTCCTCGCCGTGCTCGTCCCCTTTGCGAGCTCGCGCCCACGCTTCGCCCTCTTCGTCATTCCCGCCCTCGTGTTCTGTGCCGTGGCTGCTTCTCGCGTCGTCGCCGGACGGCGTGGCGGCGCGATGCTGCTCAAGTCGGCGATGATCCTGGCCATGGCGGCACTCGTGGTGGGCACGTGACGTTCGGATCCCCCCAGCCCTTCCCGGAACCATGACCGTCCTCGAGGCGATCGCCCTCGGCATCATTCAGGGGTTCGCCGAGTTCCTGCCGATCAGCAGCTCGGCGCACCTGCTGCTCGCGCGATGGTACTTCGGGTGGCAGGAAGGCGGGCTCGCGTTCGACGTCGCGCTGCACTTCGGGACGCTCGTGGCCGTGCTGCACTACTTTCGGGACGAGTGGAGGCGCCTCGCCGCCGCCGCCGGTCGCATCGTGACGCGGCAGCGGATCGAGAGCGCGGAGGAACGCCGCGTCATCTTCCTCATCGTCGCCACGATCCCCGCCGGCATCGCCGGCCTGCTGCTCGAGGACCTCGCGGAAACCGCGTTCCGACATCCCGCCATCACGGCGACCACTCTGACCGTGATGGGAATCCTCCTCTGGGCGGTGGACAAGTGGGTGTCGCGCGCGCGGCCCCTCGACGCCCTCCGATGGAGCGATGCGCTCCTGATCGGGATCGCCCAGATCGCCGCGCTCGTTCCGGGCGTCTCGCGGTCGGGCGCAACGATCACCGCCGGCCGCGCGCTGGGACTCACGCGAGAGAGCGCCGCGGTCTTCAGCTTTCTCATGAGCGCACCGATCATCGGCGCCGCGGCGATCCTCAAGGTGCCGGAGGCGGTGCGCGAGATGGGGTTCTCGCTTCCGCTCGTCGCCGGGATCGCGGCGGCCACTCTGAGCAGCTGGGCGGCCATCGCGATCCTGCTGCGATACGTCACCCGGCACAGCTACGGGATTTTCGCGCTGTACCGCGTCGTGCTCGGGATCATCGTCGCCCTGGCCCTCATCACGAGTGGCTGAGAGCCGCTGGGAGGGCGCTGATGCCGCGGCCCTCGGCGCGGCCCTCGGGCTGCCGCGTGTCGAGGTGCATGCCCGCATTCCCTCGACGCTCGACCGCGCGCACGAGCTGGGCGCGCTCGGAGCACCGGCTGGGACGCTGATTCTCGCCGAGTCGCAGACCGCGGGTCGCGGACGTTCGGGTCGGGCGTGGGCCTCACCATCGGACACCGGGATCTGGCTCACGCTGCTCGAACGTCCCGACGATGCGGTCGCGATCCAGGTGCTCTCACTCCGGGTGGGTGTGCGAGCCGCGCGCGTCCTCGACCGCTTCGCAGAGGCACCGGTGCGGCTGAAGTGGCCCAACGACCTCCAGGTCGGAGATCGCAAGCTGGCCGGCATCCTGATCGAGGCGCGCTGGCGGGATGGGCGTCCCGACTGGGTGGCGATCGGCTTCGGGCTCAACGTTGCGCGTCCGGCGGGGGTCCCCGACGCGGCGAGCCTTGCCGCAGGGACCGACCGGCTCGAAGTGCTGGCGGAGCTCGTCCCCGCGCTTCGCGCCGCTGCCGCGGCGCCGGGTGCGCTCACGCCGCGCGAGATAGGCGAGTTCGGTGCCCGGGACGTCGCGCGGGGACGCCGCTGCCGCGAACCAGCGCGCGGTGAGGTCCGTGGCATCACCCCGCTCGGCGGGCTGGTCGTTGCGTCCGACGGGCGGGATGCCACATTCACCGCGGGCTCGCTGCTACTGGAGGAGGAACCGTGATCGGGCACACGACATGATCCTGGTCTTCGACGTGGGAAACACCGAGACCACCATCGGTCTCTTCGACGGCGAGGAGCTCGCCGCGCACTGGCGCATCATGAGCGACGTGACGCGCACGCCGGACGAGTTCGGGATTCTGATCCACTCGCTGCTGGCCGCGAAGCAGGTGTCCGCTCGCGCCATCGCCGGTGTCGCGATCGGGTCCGTCGTTCCCGCCGTCACCAGGCCGCTCGCCGAGAGCGCAGAGCGATGGCTCCAGGCTCCGGTGGTGATACTGGACGGAACCTCGCGACTCCCCATCCGCCTCGAGGTGGACGAGCCATCGACCGTCGGTGCGGATCGCATCATCAACACGCTCGCCGCCTGCCGGCTCTACGCGCGCGACACGATCGTCGTGGACCTCGGCACCGCGACGACGTACGACTGCATCACGGCGGAAGGCGTCTTCCTCGGTGGCATCATTCAGCCTGGCGTGCGCACATCGGCGGACACCCTCATCCGGCGCACCTCCAAGCTGCCCGCGACCGAGCTCGTGCCACCGCTCCAGGTGATCGGCAAGCGCACCGAGGAATGCATCCGGGCGGGCGTGCTCTTCGGCGCGGCGGATTCCATTGACGGCATCGTGCGCCGGATCAAGGGTGCGTGGCCGCGTCCCGCCACTCCTTACGTCGTCGCCACGGGCGGGCTGGCGGAGGAGCTTCGGCCGTTCTGCTCCGAGATCGATCACGTCGAGCCGTTTCTCACGCTCATGGGACTCCAGATGGCGCACGCGCTGGTGACCGGGCAGGGGCCGGCGTGAGCGTCGCGAGCGAGCCGAACACCGCGCGATGGCGCACGCACGGGCGCGCGCGCCGGATCGGCTACGCGCTGCTGCCGGGCGACGCGTTCAGCTACATCCTGCACCTGCGTCCGCGGGAGTGGCCGATCATGACGGCGCACACGGCGCTCGGCGTGGTGCTCGCGTCGATGCTCGGCGCCGACGCGCCTGGCGCCAGTCCCGAGGCGCTAACCGCCGGCGCGATGGCGATCGTGATCTGGGTCGTGCTGCTCAATGGCGGGACGCTCGCGATCAACAGTGCCTTCGATCGTGACGAAGGCGACGTCGGCTACCTCGATGCGCCGCCGCCGCCGCCTCGCCATCTCGCGGGATTCGCCCTCGGGCTGTTGCTCGCGGGACAGATGCTGGCGTTCGCGCTGCCGCGCGGCTTCGCGGTGCTCTACGCGGTGTGCTTCGCGATGTCGGTGCTCTACAGCGTCCCCCCGATGCGCCTCAAGGCGGTGGCCGGCGCGGACTGGGTGATCAACATCGTGGGGTTCGGCGTGCTCACGCCCCTCGCGGGCTGGGCGGCGACGGGACGCACGATCGAGCCGGCGGCACTGTGGATCTTCGGCGGCTTCGGGGCGTTGTTCGCGGCCCTCTACCCGCTGACGCAGCTCTACCAGCTCGAGGAGGACCGGGCCCGCGGCGATCGTACGCTCGCGATCGCGATCGGCATGCGAGCGAGTCTCATCGTCGCGCTCGTTTCGGCGATGCTAGCGTTCACGGCGTTCGCGGTCGGCCTGCGTCTCGCCGGTGCTCCACCCGCGCGGCAGTTGCTTCTGGTGCCCGCGCTGGGACTGTGGCTGGTTCTGCTGATGCGATGGCTCGTGCGCTGCGATCGATTGGATCGGGACGCGCACCAGCGCGGCATGTACGCTGCACTCGGCGCCTGGGCGGTGACCGACGTCGCGATCGTCATCGCGG
>CAYLPM010000053.1:0-2918 GCA_964385525.1 uncultured Gemmatimonadaceae bacterium | reverse complement strand
AGGAGCTCTCGCGCGAGGGTTGTCACGAGCTCCGAGAGCGCTTCGCGCGAGCCCTCCACCGTCGCCCGCGCGAGCGGAGGGCCCCGACTTCCTACCTCGAACACCGACGCGGCGAGGGTGAGTCGCTCACCCATCTCCGTGACGGTGCCGAGCACGACGCGCTCGGCGCCGGCCTGGTGCGCGATGCGCTCCGCCTCGTCCAGCGTGGGTGCGCGGTCGACCTTCCCGGGCGTCCCGTTCCGCAGGGTGCGAGGGTCGACGAGCCGCAGCGTCCCCGCACCATCCAGCGCATGCGCGACCAGGGACCGAACGCCGAGCGCCAGATAGTGCGACTCGGGTGGTCCCTCGACATCGAATGGAAAGACCGCCACCACGGTGAGACTGCTGTCGGCGCCAGCGCTGGGCGGGAGCTCATCCGCGCCCGATCTGCTCATGGCCACGGCCACCCATCCCAACGCCGCCACGAACGCAAGCCCGACCATCGCCCGCCGCCACGCAGCAGCGCCCGCTCGAATCGGGGCCGCGCGTGCTCTACCTGAGTTCGTGTGCGCGTGATCGGGTTGCGCGCCGGGTCGCGCTGTCTCCACGCCCGCGTCGTGCGAAATCCCGTGCGCTGTCGTCGTGCGTGTCGAATCGTCGCCTGTCCGATCCGACCGTGAGGATTCAGTCGACTGGATGCGAGCCACGAGAGCGCGGGTCTCCGCGGCTGGTTCGACCTCGAAGTCGTCCCGGAGGCGCTCCACCAGTTGCTCGTACGTTCGAAGCGCTCCGATCCGGTCGCCGGCCGCCTCCAGCATTTCGATCAGCCGCCGAGTGCCGCGCTCGTCGTCGGGGGCAAGCCCGGCGGCACGGCGGGCCCAATGGACGGCCGCCGTCGTGTTCCCCGCCGCCTGAGCGCGATCGACCAAGACCATCGCCGCCTGGAGGGCGCGTCCACGCAGCGCGCTCCGCTCCACCTCGAGCCACTCCTCGAACATCGGAGCATCGGAGAGGTGAAACCCGTCCAGCAGGTCGCCGGCGTAGAGGCCGAGCGCTGCCTCGTACCTATCCCCTTCGATCGCGCTGACGAACGCGGCGGCGTCCGTGCGAAGAAAGCCGGGATCGAGCGCGATCTCCTCGAGGCCGCGGCTCACCACAACCTCGGCGCCCAGCGTGCGGCGAAGAAAGCGGATCGCGGCGTTCAGCGCGCCGCGGGCGTGTGCCTCGTCCGACTCGGGCCAGAACATCGCCAGCAGTCGGTCGCGGCGTTGGAATCGGCCGAGCGGTGCGGCGGTCGCGAGGTACGCGAGGAGAGCGGCGCGCTTCGGCTGACGAAGGAGTGGACGGATGTCCTGCCCCCCGTCGGCGCGAGCATCGAGCGCTCCGAGCACCTCGAGCTGGATCATGGCGCCTCGATCGCGGGAATCGACCGCCCCGGTCAGTCGCAGATCACGAGCAGATCAGCGGACGTGAGCAGCTTGGGCGAAGGTACGGCGCATGTTCCCGACCGGCAATCGGGAGGGCGATTGCCGCGCCCGCCCGCCCCGACACCACCATCACTGGAGGCTCAGATGAAGTCCGTCGCACGCCCGACCGCTGCCCTTGGCTGGACGTTGGCACTCGTCCCCGGCCTGCTGCTCGGCTGCAACCCCGAACGGTCGATCGAACCGACGGCGGCCGCCGCTCGGACGAGCTCGACAGCGCAGTCGAGCGACCTCGGCGACGCCGTGCTCGTCGTGGGCAATCTCATCGTCGGCGACCTCGCATTCAACGGCTACCTGCGATACGACGAGACCGGGGCGCCGATCGATCCGGCGCGATTCGCCGTGCCTGGGATTGGCGGCTGCTGCATGACGTTCGGCCCCGACGACCATCTCTACGTGAGCAGAGCGGGCGCGAGCGACGTGGTCCGGTTCAATGGTGTGACCGGGGAACTCATCGACGTCTTCATCACCGCCGGCCGCGGAGGGCTCCAGCGCCCACTCACGCCGGCGTTCGGCCCGGACGGCAATCTGTACGTCGGCGACTTCGGCTCGCACAGCATCCGCCGCTACGACGGGACGACGGGCGCGTTCATCGACGAGTTCGTGACAGCCGGCGCCGGCGGGATGGTGCTGTTCGATCCTCAGCTCTTCGTCTTCGGTCCCGACGGCCACATCTACGTCGCCAGTCAATCGACGCACCGGATCCTGCGCTTCGACGGCACCACGGGCGCGCTGGATGAGGCGTTCTTCCCATCCGGCAACGGCGGCGTGGTCGGGCCCACCGGGGTGACCTTCGGACCGGACGGTGATCTCTACGTGAGCAGCACGGGCGACGACCGGGTGCTCCGCTACGACGGCCAGACCGGGACCTTCGTCGGCGAGTTCGTGAGTCGCGGCAGCGGCGGACTCCAGTTCCCGGTCGGACTCACCTTCGGACCCGACGGACACCTCTATGTGACCAGCCCCGGCACCCGCGAGACAGCCAGCATCCTTCGCTACGACGGCCGCACGGGCGAATTCCTGGATGTGTTCGTGGCGCCGGGTAGCGGAGGGCTCACGGGCCCGCGGATGCTCGAGTGGAAGTCGACGGTGACGATCTGCCACCGTCCCCCGGGAAATCCCGCGAGAGCGCGGACGCTCACGATCGGGTATCGTCTTGCCGGGGAGCACATCGATCACGGTGACGCAGTGGGACGGTGCGGATGAATCGCGCCTGGACACCCGAAGCGCTGGCCGCGGGCCAGCGCTTCGGGTGTCGCGGCTATCGCACCGCGGACGTTTCGACGCGCCGCACCGCCCGCACGACGCGCGCGCCGATCGAATCCTGCGCGGCGAAGCTGTTCTCGGCAAGGAAGTCGATCTGATCCGCCCACGGCGGCACCGCCGGATCGGGACTCGTCACGCGCACGAGCGCGCGAACGCGCGATCCCGCCCGCTGGAGCGTCGTCTCCACGA
>CAYLPM010000052.1:0-6439 GCA_964385525.1 uncultured Gemmatimonadaceae bacterium | reverse complement strand
ACGCGTGGTCCATCGCGTGGTGGTGCGATCCCCGCCGAAGTGTCCGCGCACCAGTCGACCGGCGCCAGTCCAGTCCGAGAAGCGGCGCTCGATCCACCCCGGGTCGAGCTCGTAGCGACGCTGGACGTCGGCGATGGATACGGGGCCGCTCAGCGACACGAATCGCGACAGCAGCTCGCGCCGCGCCGCGCCCGTCGTCAGCGTCGGCGTCAGGTGCGCGGCCGGCACGACTTCCGACGCGCGACGCGACTCGAGCGCGACGCCCGCGCGAACGTCCGCGATCGTCTCGGCGCCGAACGCCGCCGCGTAGCGCGCATACGACTCGGTGAGAATGATCCGCGTGTCGACGCCGTCGAGTATCGGGATGTCGATTCCGATCGCCCGTCCGCTGCCCAGGAGCTCGGCGATCGGATCCGCGAGCCGCCGCTCCTCGTCCGGCGCGACGCGCCCGCGCAGTTCCTCGACGGTGAGGTCCCCTGCACGATCCAGCAGGATCGCCAGTTCATCCGCATCCCGCGCCTGTCGCGTCGGCGCCGTGCCGCGCCGGCGGGCGAGCAGCTCCTCCAGCACGCGCAGCGTTGTCTCGTCCGCACCCTCGGCACCCATGAGCTCGTCGAGCAGCGCTCGATCCAGCGACAGCAGCGTGGCGCGCTGCTCGGCTCGCGGCGCATCGTCGGCGTACATCCAGTCCATGACGAACCCGAACTGGAGCGACTGCGCGAACGGCGAGGGGACGTCGGTCTCGGCGACGTGAATGGTGATCGTCCCCGCCTCGATCGCGCGCAGGACTTCGGCCAGCGCCGGCATGTCGAACGCATCCTGGAGCACGTCACGGTACGTCTCCACCAGGATCGGGAACGACGGAAACTCCTGAACCGCCGCGAGCAGGTCGAGCGCCTTGAGTCGCTGGAGCCAGAGCGGCATCCGCCGCCGCGGGTTGCCGCGCGGCAGCAGCAAGGCGCGTGCGGCGTTCATCCGGAATCGCGCGCCGAAGAGCGAGGATGATCCGACCTCCTCGATCACCCGGCGCTCCGCTTCGCTCCAACTCAGGCCACGAATCGCGTCCAGCGGTGGCGGACCATCGAGCATCGGGAGCCGGAGCATGATGGCGTCGTCGGTCGTCTGGACCTGGACTTCGAAGGACGGACCGGTGCGACGCACGAACGGGCTGCGTGCGTCCCGCTGCGAGCGCCGCGAACGGTCGCCGGGATCCTCGCGCGTTGAGGGTCCGGCTCCCCGCTCGGCTAGCCGCTCGCGCACGCGCTGGGCCAGCGCCATCCCCCACGGCGCGTTCACGCGGCCGCCGAACGGTGCGTGGAGCACCAGACGCACCGAACCCATCTCGTCACGGAAGTGCTCGAGCACGAGCCGACGATCGTCCGGGATCGCTCGCGTCGCCGCACGCTGCTCGTGGAGATAGGTCGCCATGGCGGTGGCCGTCGATTCGTCGCAGCCGTACCGCTGCATCAGATCGCGGATGTCGTCCATCGTGCGCGCCTCGTCGAGCTCCCGACGCAGCGCGCCGACCCGCGGCGCGAGGTGCGACGACCGCGCCATGAACTCGCCGTGCCAGAACGGCATCCGGGCGGGCGCGCCAGGGGCCGGCGTGACGATCACCCGGTCGTGCTCGATCGACCCGAAGCGCCACGTGCTCGAGCCGAGCTGAAACACGTCGCCCACGCGCGACTCGTGCACGAACTCCTCGTCCAGCTCGCCGAGCCGCGTCCGGTCGGGCAGGACGACGGCGTAGAGACCGCGGTCGGGGATCGTCCCACCCGAGGTGACGGCGACGAGCCGCGAGGCGCGCGATGCCGTGAGTCGGTCCGAGATCCGATCCCAGGTGAGCCGCGCCTCCAGCTCGGCGGCGACGTCGGACGGATACTTCCCCGAGAGCATCGCCAGCACCTCATCGAAGGCCGCACGCGTGAGCGAGTGATATGGGTAGGCGCGCCGCACGAGCGCGAACAGCGACTCGCTCGTGAGGTCATCCTCCATCGCGACCGCGGCGACGATCACCTGCGCGAGCACATCGAGGGCGTTCTGCACGACGCGCGTCGGCTCGACATCGCCCTCGTGCACCGCGCGGGCGATGGCGAGGATCTCCATCGCGTCATCGCGGAAGGTCGGCACGAGCACGCCGCGACTGGTGGCGCCGAGCGTGTGCCCCGCACGCCCGATCCGCTGGAGCGCGGACGCGACGCGCTTCGGCGACTGGAGCTGAATGACGAGATCGACCGAGCCGATGTCGATCCCGAGCTCGAGCGAGCTGGTGCTCACGAGCGCGCGCAGATTCCCCGCCTTGAGCGCGCGCTCGAGCTCCTGTCGCCGCTCGCGGGACAGCGAGCCGTGATACGGCAGGGCGAGCTCCTCGCCGGCGAGCGCGTTCACCTTCCCGGCGATGCGCTCCGCCTGCGCGCGGTTATTGACGAACACGAGCGTCGTGCGAGACTCGCGGATGTGGCGGAGGACGAGCGGCACGACGGACGTCCATACCGTGCCGTCGACGCGGCCGAGGTCCTCGACGGGCGAGATGATGCGGGTCTCGAGGGTCTTCACGAGGCCTGCATCGATGATGGTGACCGGGCGAGGCACGAGCGCCGGCGTGCTGCGTTCCGCCCCTCCACTGGTTGCCGCCATCCCGCCGAGGAATCGCGCGATCTCGTCGAGCGGCTTCTGAGTCGCCGACAGTCCGATGCGCTGGGGCGGCTTCTCGCAGAGCGCGTCCAGCCGCTCCAGCGTCAGCGCGAGGTGCGCGCCGCGCTTGCTTCCCGCGACGGCGTGGATCTCGTCGACGATCACCGCCCGCAGCGCGCTGAAGATCGTGCGGCCGCGGACGCTCGTCAGCAGGATGTGCAGCGACTCCGGCGTCGTGATGAGGATGTGCGGCGTCTTCCGCAGCATCCGCTGCCGCGCCGATGACGGCGTGTCGCCGGTGCGCACCGCGGTGCGCAGCTCCGGGAAAGCGAGCCCGGCGCGCGCGAACCGCTCCCCGAGTTGCGCCAGCGGGAGCTCGAGGTTCCGGTGGACGTCGTTGTTGAGCGCCTTGAGCGGCGAGATGTAGAGGAGGTGGACCGCGTTGGCGAGCGGTGCGTCGAGGCCCGCGGTGATGAGCGCATTCAACTCCCACAGGAACGCCGCCAGCGTCTTTCCGGTGCCGGTCGGCGCGAGGATCAGCGTGTGCTCGCCACGCCCGATCGCCGGCCAACCGAGGCGCTGCGGCTCGCTCGGCGCACCCAGCGTCTCGCGGAACCACTCGCGGATGATCGGATGGAACGGACGGAGCGCGGCGGGACTGCGCGGCTTCCGGCCCGCGCCGCTCCCCACCGCCTCAACTGCGCGCGGCGTCCTCCGTCTCGGTGTCATGCCCCGTGAACGATATCACGGAGCCCCCAGCGACGGCACGGTCGGCGGCGGCCGGCGGTGCCGCGTGGCCTGCTCGTACGAGTACGCCAGCCGGATCAGTGTCGCCTCGTCCCACGGCCGGCCGAAGAACTGCACGCCGGCCGGCAGGACATCGTCCCGCAGGTAGCCCATCGGCACCGTGATCGCCGGGAAGCCCGTGCTCGGCGAGAAGAGTTGGTTGTTGTCGCCGTGCGGCGTGTTGAGGTCGCCGATCAACCGCGGCGGGTTGCTCCACGTGGGATACACGAGGGCATCGAGACGCTGGCCATCCATCACCGCGAGCACAGCGGCGCGCAGCCGCGCGCGCATCGCGTCGCGGCTCGCGCAGCCGGGGTTCTCCTCCGGCGGCGGCGCGTCCGAGCGCCGTGCCGCGTCGATCCGCTGGAATACCGACGGGTGATAGCGGCCGCTCCGCGCGATCTCCTCGATCGTGTGGACGGGCGCGTCGTCGCCGTGCGACGCGAGATACCGCTCGAGGTCGAACTTCCACGTGTTGCAGCCGCCCTGCGACGAGCGAAGAATCGGCTGGAGGCTGTCGATCGTCACCGGATCGACGATCTCGGCGCCCTGCCGCCGCATGTCGTCGAGCGCTGTCTCGAACACGCGAACGATTTCGGGGTCGGTCGTCGCGCGCTCGTAGGCCTGACGCAGCACCCCGATCCGCGCGCCGCGAAGTCCATCCCGAACGAACGATGCCGAATAGTCCACGGGCGCGCGCGCGGCGCTCGCGGCGGTCACCGGGTCGTCGGGGTCGGAACCGACGATGACCTGAAACACGGCGACCGCATCGGCGACCGTGCGCGCCATGGGGCCGGCAATGTCGGCCCCGAGCTGAAGCGGCACGATCCCCGCCCGGCTGGTGAGTCCCATCGTGGAGCGGATGCCGACCAGCGCCTGGTGCGCGGACGGGCCGCGGATCGAGTTGCCGGTGTCCGTGCCCAGCCCCACCGCGCCGAACGAAGCGGCGACGGCCGCCGCGGTTCCGCCACTCGAGCCGGCTGTCACGCGGTCCAATGCGTAAGGATTCTTCGTGTAACCGGGCAGGATCGAGCTCACCGTCTCGTACGGGCTCCACGCCCACTCCGCCATGTTGGACTTCGCGAGGACGATCGCGCCAGCCTCCTTCAGGCGGCGCACCATGAACGCGTCCCGCGACGAGACGAAGCCCTGCAGCGCGAGCGACCCAGCCGTCGTCGGCATGCCGACGGCCTCGAAGTTGTCCTTCACCATCAGCGGGATGCAGTGGAGCGGCCCGGTGAGTCCCTCGCGCGCGAACCGCCGGTCGAGCGAATCGGCGTCCGCCCGTGCGCTGGGGCTGACGACGACGATCGCGTTTATCGCGGGTCCGCGCTTGTCGTACGCCTCGATCCGGCGCAGGTACTGATCGACCAGCGCTCGGCAGGTCAGGCCGCGCTCCCGCATCGCAGTGTGGATCTCGGCGATCGAGGCCTCCTCGACCCGGAACGCCGACGGCTGTTGCGCTGTGATCCGGACGAGCGGGAGCGTGATCAGAGACGCGGCCAGCAGAAGGATGCGCATGAAGGCCTCGAGGGGCTCAGTCGGGTGGGCGGGACTCGCCCCGTTCGGATGCGATGCGTTCCGCGAGGCGTTGGCGAGCGCCGGCCACGAATTCGCGACAGGCCCCGGGCTGCACGAGCGCGCTCGCGTCGCCGCGATCGCGCGCGGCGATGCGCTGGAACAGTCGCGTGAAGCCGGGATGTGGAGCGAGGAGTACATCGCACGGCAGCCGTTCGAGCACCGTGAATCCGCGCTCGAAGTCGCGCAGCGCCGAGGGGTAGGTCGTGTTGCGCGTGAAGAGGAAGTCGTCGGCGGAGACGGGCGTCTGGCTGTCCACGTAGAGGAAGTCGAGGCATCGCTCACCCGCGCACGACCGCCACGCCCAGCTCGTGCCACCCGGCGTGTGTCCAGGCGTGGAGTACGGCGTCAGCGACAGCGGACCGATGCGCACCGGCTCGTGACCACGCAGTTCCTCGACGCCGGCCGTGCGTGGGTACGGCAGGTGAATGCTGTGCTGCGGATCCTCCCGCCCGGTCGTGCCGCGGCGGAGAGCGGCCGCGCTCCACGGGCTGGCGGCGACGCGCGCCCCCGACGCGCGCTGGAGCGCCGCGATGCCACCCGCGTGATCGTAGTGCGCGTGCGAGTTGAGGATCAGCTCGACGTCCTCGATACGGAAGCCCAGCGTGCGGATGTTCTCGAGAATGCTCGGGGCGGACTCCGGCAGTCCGCCGTCGATCAGCACGTGTCCCTCGCTCGAGGTCACGAGGATTGAACTGAGCCCGCGCGTGCCGACGTAGTACGTGTTGCCGAAGATGCGGAAGGGAGCCTGCGGCGCGTTCCACCCCGCGCAACTGGGGCACTCCTCGGGCGAGTAGCCGGCGCGCGTCGTGTCGGTGCCCTGAGCGGCGAGTGCGCTCGGCACCGCGATCAGCGCGAGCGACACGAGTGCGACGGCGGCGGCTGGCATACCGGTGCGAATGAAGACAGCGCGCAAAGGGGACTCTGGGAATCGCGTCGGACTCAGTCTAGCGCTGGGCCGTCTCGGGCACCATGGTTCGAGGTCCGATGCGGAAGCCGTGCTGCCGGGCTCCCGTCGCGTATATTCGGGGGCGACCTCACCTCGCCGAGCCGAGTCCGGACGGGGGAGGCAGCGCACAGACACGCCTGAATAGTCCGACCACCAGACGATCGCGACCCGCGATGAACGTCCGCACCGCACTCCGTGCCACCCTCACCGGTCTCACCCCGCTGGCACTCGCCTGCCCGGCCTGCGCTCCTCCGCGCGAGCCGGCGCCGCCGCTCACGCTCACGCCGGGGGCACCGAGCGACGAGTGGCCCGCCTACGGCCGCGATCCCGGCGGCTCCCGCTTCGCTCCGCTCACCGGCATCGACCTAGACAACGTGACGCGCCTCCGTGAAGTCTGGCGCTACCGCACGCGCGAGACCGACCGGGAGTTCGCCACGGAGCGCGAGACCTCGCTCGAGGTCACGCCGATCGTCGTCGATGGCACCATGTTCA
>CAYLPM010000051.1:0-5576 GCA_964385525.1 uncultured Gemmatimonadaceae bacterium | reverse complement strand
CGCGTCGTACCGACCCTCGACCTGGTCGGCCTACCACCCCCACCGGATCTCGGGTGACCGGAAGAAGTTGATCCCCATCGCCGCGAGCCGCGGCCCGTGCGCGCCGAGTCGCGCCGCGAAGCCGTCCCACTGCCGTTCGCTACGCGGCGACCAGCCGATCTCCGCGAGCGCGGCGAGGCGAGGAAACGCCATGAACTCGAAGTGCTCGAGCGTTTCCAGCGTCTCCGACCAGAGCGGGCCCTCGACTCCGAGGATGGCGCGTTCGGGCACGTTCGGCAGCTCCGTCGCCGGGTCCCACTCGTACGAGTGCCGCACGCTGATCAAGCCGGCCCAGTTCAGGCCGAGGACCGTCGCCGAGTCGTACTTCATGTCGAGGTACGAGCGCGGCGACGGCGAGAGGATGATCGTCCCGCCGCGTGCCGCGTGCAGGTGCGACGAGTCCCGCTTCCAGTGCTGCACGATCGTCTCCGGCGCGAGCGCCGCCGGCGCGATCTCGCCCCATCCGATCATGCGCTTGCCGTGGGAGCGCACGATCCCCTGCACGCGCTCCACGAACCCGCGATACTGCT
Source organism: uncultured Gemmatimonadaceae bacterium (assembly GCA_964385525.1). Classification (GTDB taxonomy): domain Bacteria; phylum Gemmatimonadota; class Gemmatimonadetes; order Gemmatimonadales; family Gemmatimonadaceae; genus DATKCV01. The sequence continues at coordinate 5,007 of CAYLPM010000051.1, read as the reverse complement.
CGTCGGTCAGCTTCTCCACCTCGTCGCCGCCTATGTGGAACCAGGGAGTCGGCACCAGCGCGCCGATCTCCCGCACCACATCATCGACGAATGCATACACGGTGTCGCGCTCGACGCAGAGCGCGCTGAACCCGACGCGGATCCCCGTGTACAGCGGCGGCGCCACGCCGTCGCAGTTGAGCTCCGGGTACGACGCGAGCGCCGCGTTCGTGTGGCCGGGCATGTCGATCTCCGGCACGATCGCGATGAATCGGCTGCGCGCGTACGCCACGAGATCGGCGAACTCGGCCTGCGTGTAGAAGCCGCCGGGCCCGCCGCCCACCTCCGTGCTTCCGCCGTGCCGGGTGAGGTTCGGCCACGACATGATCTCGATCCGCCAGCCCTGATCATCCGCGAGGTGGAGATGCAGCCGGTTCAGCTTGTAGAGCACCATGTAGTCGATGAAGCGCTTCACGTCCGCCGGCGGCAGGAAGTGCCGTGAGACGTCCAGCATCGCGCCGCGCCACTGAAAGCGCGGCGCGTCGGTGATGCGCCCCGCCGGCAGCGCCAGCCGTCGTCCCAGTGCGGCGCGATGCTCCACCGACGCCGGCAGCAGTTGCCGGATCGTCTGCACGCCGTAGAAGAGGCCCGCGGGCTCGCGCGCCGCCAGCGTCACGAGCTCGGGCGTGATCGTGAGCTCGTAGCCTTCCGACCCCTCCGGCGCCCCCGCGCTGGTCGTCAACCTGAAGCTGCCCGGGGGTATCGGGACCGCCGCGCCCGCGCGCCGCGGCTCGCGCTCCGCGAACGGCGCGAGCATGGCCGCGAGATGGCGCGCGACTTCCTCGACATTGGAGGCCGCGTTCGCATCGATGTAGATCGCCGCGCCCGAGTCGATGGCGAACCGGCCGCTCGCGAGCTGCACCGTCCGTGGCGCGGGAATCAGCGCGTGCGACGGTGCCGGGGGCGCGATCTGCGCGGCAGCCGCATCCGGGACTCGAGCCGGTGCGCCGGACATGCAGGCCGCGATCGCGAGCACGGCGGCGGCAGACGCCGCCGAGGGGCGCGGAATACGGATGGTCGTCATTGCGGCATCTCCTCGATCTGTCGGCCATCCTCTGCATCGTCCCGCCACTCGGCGACGAACAGATTGATCTCGCCCGGTTCGCTGGCCCCGCGGCTCGACGCGAAGACCAGCAGCGAGCCATCGGCGCTGAACATGGGAAAGCCGTCGAAGCCCTGGTGGTGGGTGAGCCGGCGCAGGTTCCCGCCATCCACATCGATCATGTAGAGACCGAAGCTACGCCCCGTGGGGTCGTGCACATTCGAGCTGAAGATGATCTGCCGACCGCTCGGATGAAAGTACGGCGCGAAGTTCGCCGCGCCGTTCTGCGTGAGCTGCCGCTTGTCGGAGCCATCCGCGTTCATGATGTGGATTTCGACGCGGTTCGGTCGCAGCAAACCGGCATCGCGCAGGGCGCGATAATCCGCGAGCTCGGCCGGATCCGTCGGATGGTGGGCGCGATACACGATCTTCGTCCCGTCTGGCGAGAAGAACGCCCCGCCATCGTAGCCCTCTTCGTGCGTCACGCGGCGCACCGCCCCGCCATCCGAATCCATCACGTAGAGATCGAGGTCGCCCTCGCGCATCGAAGTGAAGACGATGCTTCGCCCGTCCGTGGAGATGGTCGCCTCGGCGTCGTAGCCGGATGTCTCGGTGAGCCGACGCAGGTCGGAGCCGTCCGGGCGCGCCGTGAAGATATCGTAGTCGTGGATCGGCCAGACGTAGCCGCGGCTGCGATCGGGAACCGGCGGACAGGCCGCGCTCACGTGGTGCGTGGAGCTGTAGAGAATCCGGTCGCCGCTGGGGAAGAAGAAGCCACAGGTCGTTCGTCCCTCCCCGGTGGAGACGAGCCGGCGGTTGGCGCCATTCACGTCCATCGTGTAGATCTGGTCGCACTCGACCTCGCCCGCGCGTCGGCCCTGGAAGATGAGCTGCCGCCCGTCGGCCGAGAAGTACGCTTCGGCGTTCTGTCCGCCGTGGGTCAGTTGCCACAGTCGCGCGAAGCTCGCGTCGCCGGACTCGGGCTCGACCGGCGTGGCCCGACTCGCCGGATCGGCGAGGGCCACGAGCGCCGCGCGGCCAGCGTCCTCTCGCGCTCGGGCCTCCCGTGCGTCCGGGGTGCGCGGCGCGCAGGCGCCGACGATGGCGACGACGGCGGCGCCAATCACCACGGAACGCCTCCTCGCCGGGGAGCGTCGGCGAATACGCGGCCGGATCGAAGGTGGTCCGGGCGGGTGGGGCCGGCGAAATGGGAGCGTGAGGCAGGCCGAATTCGTGGTCATCGTCGAGCAGGTCATGGCAGCAGTGTTGGCGGACGAGTGAACGATGGGTCGCTAGTGTCTGCGGCGACGTTTGCCGTCGGTCGCGGGAAGCACGGAACCGGAGAGCATGCGTCGGCGCACGCGGCGGGAGCGTGCCGCGAGCGCCTGGTCGGCCGTCTCGAGGTGGGGACTGCGAACCTGCCCCATCTCGATCGGCAGTGCGACCCGGACGAGGACCGTGAGCACGAACAGACCCATGGCCCAGATCCCCGCGGTCACGGCGAACTCGATCCCGGTCGGAAAATACTCCACGATCTCGCCGAGCGGAGACGGGACGAAGCCGGGGATGACGAGGCCGATCCCCTTCTCCATCCAGATCGCCACGAAGAGCGCGCCGCAGGCGAGCATCAGAATGCGCATATTGTGCCGCAGCGGATGGATCATCAGGGTGACCGTCGCGGCGACGTTGAGCGTGATCGCCGTCCAGATCCACGGAACGAGGCGGTCGTGGCCGTTCAGGCCGAAGAAGAGATACTTCGCGCTGATGCTGTGGTGCGTGGGAAAGTAGAACTCCTTGAAGATCTCCGACCCCAGCATCACGAGATTGATCTGCGCCGCCACCGCGGTGATCATCGCCAGCTTCCTGAGCGTCGTCTCCTCGATCCGGTATTCGCTCTGCGAACGAATGAAGCCGAGCAGGAGGATCATGAACGCCGGGCCGGCGGTGAAGGCGGAGGCCAGGAAGCGGGGGCCGAGCAGCGACGAATTCCAGAACGGGCGGGCGGGGAGACCGGCCAGCAGGAACGCCGTGACCATGTGAATGCTCACGGCCCAGAACACCGCCAGGTATACGAACGGCACGTACATCCGCTTCCACGGCTCGCGCCCGGTGTAGTGGCAGTAGAGGATGTAGAGCGGGATGGCGAGGTTCAGGACGAGGTAGCCGTTCAGCACGACCACGTCCCAGGCGAGGAGCGACCGCGGCCAGTTCAGGAGCCCGAGTCCGGGGATCAGATGCCAGCTCGCGAACGGGTTGCCGATGTCGACGACGACGAACAACAGACACATGATGATGGCGGAGACGGCGACGCCTTCGGCGATCAGGACGGCGCGAGAGAAATCCACGTCGCCCAGCACGTACGCCGGCAGCACCAGCATCATCGCCGCCGCCGCGAGACCGACGAGGAACGTGAAGTTGGAGATGTACAGCGCCCAGCTCACGTGGTCGTTCATCCCCGTGACGATGAGCCCGTCCCGGAGCTGGATCGCGTACGCGAAGCCGCCCACCAGCATGACGAGGGTCAGCGCGCCCATCCAGAGATGGTACCGGTGGCCGCCCGAGGTCGCGGACACCAGCGCATCGCGGAGGAACGCCACGAGATGCATCGGCGCTCAGTCCGTGAAGTACCAGAAGCGAGGCTCCGTCTTCAGATCCTCCTTCAGCCGGAAGACACGCTTGTGCTCGAGCACCCACCGGATTTCCGAGTTCGGGTCGAGGAGATTGCCGAAGACGCGCGCGCCGGTCGGGCAGGCCTCGACGCAGGCCGGCAGACGGCCCGCGCGGGAGCGCTGGATGCAGAAGGTGCACTTCTCGACCACGCCCTTCTTCCGCAGGCGGTTGCCGAGATAGTGCTGCACCGGGTTCACCTCCTCGGCCGGCACCTCGGGCTCGCCCCAGTTGAAGCGACGGGCCCAGTACGGGCAGGCGGCGACGCAGTACCGGCACCCGATGCACCAGTCGTAGTCGATCACCACGATGCCGTCGGGCTCCTGCCAGGTGGCGTTCACGGGGCAGACGGGCACGCAGGGCGGGTTCGCGCACTGAAAGCACTGCGTCCCGAAGTAGAAGTGCCCTTCCGCCGGCACGTCGTGCTGGTACGTCGCGTCGGCGTGCTCGAGATCGAGCTCGCCCTGCTCCATCTCGAAGATGCGGATGTACTGCGTGCCCGCCTTCCGATCGAGGTTGTTCTCCTCGACGCACGCCTGCACGCAGTTCCGGTAGCCCTTGCACTTCGAGATGTTGAACGCGTAGCCGAAGACGACGCCGGGTTGCGCCGGCGTTGCGCTGATGCGCACGTCCACTCCGCGCCGCAGCTCGGCCAGACGCTCGAGGCGGCCGATCGTCTCCTCGCGCTCGGCATCGGTCATCCTGACGAAGTTGCCTTTGAAGTACTCCTCCCATTCGAGGAGTTTGGCCTCGCGCTCGGCATCGGTGGCGCCGCTGAGGGGCGAGCACGCGCTCGCGGCCTGCGTGCCCGCGGCCGCGAGGCCGAACAGCATCCCCAACGCCTGGCGACGGTCGACCGACTTGCCGAACACGGTGTTCGCGCCGATGTCGTCAGGATCCGGAGCACCGCCGCAGCCGCACCCGCCGCCCTGGCACGATCGCGCTGGCACGTCGAGCGCGGCGTCCGGACTCATCGGCACGCCGAGCATGCCGGGATCGTCCGCCGGGTCCTCTCCGCAGCGTCGCCGCTCGGCATCGAGGCGCGCGGTGAAGCTCGCGTCGAGCACGGGCAGCGTTCGTCTGGTGCTCATGGCTCGTGTCCTCCCTGTCCGCGAAGACCGGGGCCCGGGAACGGGATGCGCTGGCCGACGGCGGGACGATGCGGGTCGTGGCAGTCCGCGCATCCCATGACGACGCGGCGCCCGCGCCAGCCGTCGAGGCGCTTGCCGTGCCCGCCGGCCGCCCAGTCGTTCACCTGG
>CAYLPM010000050.1:0-4679 GCA_964385525.1 uncultured Gemmatimonadaceae bacterium | reverse complement strand
GGCTGACGCGTTCCGACTGCTCGACAAACCGACGAAGCACCTCGAGCGCGCCCGCGAGGTCGCGCTCGGGTCGGTTCGCGTGCGCGAGCACACCGGCGACCGTGACCTCGCGCAGCATGGCGAGGCGCGCGTTCATGCCACTCTCCATCGCCTCCGCTACTCTGGCGATCTCGTCCATCAACTGCCTGCCCTCATCCGTGCGGACGGCTCCGGCCGCTGCGGCAAACCCGGCCGAGTCACGCAGCGCGATGGCGGACGACAGCTCCTCGATCTTGGCACCGGCCAGCACCGCGAGGGTGTCGAGTCGGGCGAGCTGCGGCGCATCGTCCGCAAGCGCATCACGGAGCACCCGGAGCTCGGCATCGACGACATCATCCGCCGAGTCGTAGGGGGCCAGGTACGCCCGGGTCTGGTGTGTCCAGTTCTCGATCACGTCTGAAAGTCAGCATTTTTTGCGGCCTGCACCGTCTCAGCTCCCGAGCCGTACGCGACTCATTCTATTGCACGCGTGAGGCCGCGACCAGTCGCCGAGCCGGATCTCCTTGCTCGGGGTGCAGATGCAAACGCTCGAGCTCGCGATCCGGGTCGTGGCGGGTGATGCCTGCTCACTTCCTCGAGGACGGCCGCCGATGGCGCGGGATGGAACCGGGCGCAGATCGCGCTCGTGACGGCGCCGAGCGTCGGCGGCGTCGAGGGGTCCGCCAGTCGTGTGCCGGACACGCACTCAGTCGGCGCGGGGAGCGTTCGTCGCTCGAGCGAGCGACAGGCTGCTGTTGCGTTGAGCCTCGTCGAGAAAACGAGCGATCACGCCCAACGCTTCCTCGAGCGCCGCCGGCTCGGCGGCACGGGCGCTCTCGCGAACCACACGCTCGACCTCGTCGCGAAGAATCTCGTACTCGCAGCGAAGTGCCGCTTCGTTCCATCCGAGCCGCGCCCGCTGGACGCCGTGCCGCCCGGCCACGAGCCGATGGATGTCCGTGGCGTCGGTCAGGATGCCGGAGGGTTGGCCGCCCGATTCTTCGAGCGCGATCAACATGCCGGCCAGATCCGCGACGTAGCAGGCGACGTGATCGGCGAGCTGCGAGAACTTGAGTGACCCCGCCCCAGGTGTCGGACACTCCGCGCGAAGGCGCGTGACGAACGACTCGAGGAGCGGTCCGGTCTCTCGGAGGAGGGTCTCGCCGACATCGGCGAGGCCGCGCACGCGCGATGCGTCCGGCGGCGCCACTTCCCGGGACTCCGATCGCTCGGAGTCGCCGTCCTCGGGCGACGGCAGCCACAGGGTGAACGCCGATCCCTCGCCGACCGTGCTCCGGACGGTGATGTCGCCGCGCATGAGACGGGCGAGCCGGCGGCTGATCGTCAAACCGAGTCCCGAGCCGTCCTTCGTTCGCGTATGACCCGACTCCACCTGGATGAAGGGCTGGAAGATGCGAGAGAGCTGATCGGGTGGGATGCCGATGCCGCTGTCGGTCACCCGAAAAAAGGTCCATTGACCGCCGCGGGCCACACGAGCCTGGGCATCAGGGTGCGCCGCGGGCCCGTACTCGAGCGTCACGGTACCTCCCGCGTCGGTGAACTTGACCGCGTTCGAGAGGAGGTTCAGCAGGATCTGGCGCACGCGATCCTCGTCGCCAACGTACCGCACGCGTAGTCCATCGGCGCTCTTGTCGACGAAGCCGATGCCACGCGACTCGGTGATTGGCTGGACGAGCGTCGCCGCGGCATCGGCCGTGGCCCGCGCCGGAAAGGCCCGGAGGTCCATCGTCAATCGCCCGGCGTCCATCTTCGCGAGGTCGAGGATCTGGTTGACGAGTCCCAGGAGATGCTTGCCGCTCACCCGGATCCGATCGACCTGGTGCCGCTGCTGGGTCGTGAGCGTCCCGCCGAGTCCCAGATCGAGGAGCTCCGCGTATCCGAGCACGGCGTTCAAGGGTGTGCGGAGCTCGTGGCTCATCGTGGCCAGGAGGTCGCTCTTGGCCTGATTCGCTGCTTCCGCCTCGGCACGCGCGGCGCGTTCACGCTCGAGCTGGTGCGTTCGCTCCTCGGCACGGCGGCGCTCCGTGATGTCCCTGATCGAGACCAGGCGGGCGGGCCCCCCCTCCCACGTGATGGTCACGACGCGCAACTCCGCGGCGACGGTCGCGTTCCCCGGCCGGACGACATCGATCGCGGCTGGCTCGCCGTTTGCCATCGGGAGCCCGAATGGGGAATCGAGGAGCTCCCGGGCACTCCGGCCGAAGAGCTGCTCGGCGGCGGGGTTGACGAAGCGGATGGTGCCATCGGCACCGACGATCACGATGCCGTCGGCGAGCTGGTCGACGATCGCGAGAAGCTGGCGCTGCTCGTGAGGGCCGCTCTCGCGCCGGTCGTCCGCGGCGCGAGGCTCGGGCATGTCGGTTCGATCGTCGGTGGGGAGCGTCATGATCGGATCGTTCGACTCGAGGGAGTTCCGTGCACGCCATTATCAACGTTCGTGCCTTCGTGACGGACTGTCGTACGCCGCGTTTCGGCAGTGGCACTCTTTTGGCACGGTCGACGATCGCGGAACATCTTTCTCAGGCACGAGCGGTTTCGCGGCCCAGCGGGTGCCGCGCGTGACCGCCGTCGATGCGGGCAGCGCGGGGATCGCTGGCCGCCGGCAAACTTCTCGTGCCGATACCACGCGGACGAAGTCGGGCCGAGAGGAGGATCCTTGTCTCTGTACGTTCTGCGGCTCTATGTCACCGGCAAGACGTCCAAGGCGGAAGTCGCGATCGCCAACCTCAGGCGGATCTGCGACGACGAGCTGCAGGGGAAGTACGAGCTCCAGATCATCGACGTCCTCGAGCACCCGCAACTGGCGGAGGACGAGAAAGTCCTCGCCACGCCCACGCTCATCAAGAGTCTGCCGCCGCCCTTGAGACGCGTGATCGGGGATCTCTCCGACAAGCACAAGGTTCTGCTCGGGCTCGAAGTCCGGTCCGACACCACCACGCCACGCGTCGAGGGACGACCCACGTGATCGACGAACTTCACAGGTCGCCAGTGCAGAAGCTGCCGACCGGCATTACCTCCTTCGACGTGATCGCGAAAGGCGGGCTGCCGAGGAACCGGACGACGCTGCTCTCGGGCACCGCCGGCAGCGGGAAAACCGTGTTCGCCATGCAGTTCCTGGCGGTGGGGATCCGGGATGCCGGCGAGGCGGGCGTGTTCGTGACGTTCGAGGAGTCGGCGGGCGACATCCGCAAGAACATGCAGAGCTTCGGGTGGGACCTCGAGCGGTGGGAGCGGGAGAAGAAGCTGGCCTTCGTCGACGCCTCGCCGGATCCCGACGTCGAGATCATCGAAAGCGGAAGCTTCGATCTGGGCGCGCTCCTCGCCCGAGTCCAGCACGCCGTCCAGAAGGTCGGCGCGACGCGCGTGTCGGTCGATTCGCTCGGCGCGGTCTTCTCGCAGTTCTCCGATCAATCGGTCTTGCGGCGGGAGCTCTTCCGCATCGCGTCTGCGCTCAAGGCGATGGGTGTGACCGCCGTCCTGACGGCCGAACGGACGGACGACTACGGCGCGGTGGCGCGATTCGGCGTCGAGGAGTTCATCGCCGACAACGTCATGATCCTCCGCAACGTGCTGGATGGCGAGAACCGCCGGCGCACGATCGAGATCCTCAAGTTCCGGGGCACCGATCATCAGAAGGGAGAGATTCCGTTCACGATCATTCCCGACGTCGGGCTCGTCGTGATTCCGCTCTCCGCGATTCAGCTGCGCCAGCGATCGTCCGACGTGCGCGTGTCCTCCGGCAGCGCGGAGCTCGACGAGATGTGCGGCGGCGGGTTCTTCCGCGATTCGGTGATCCTGATCTCCGGAGCGACCGGCACGGGCAAGACGCTCACCGTGACCCAGTTTCTCCAGGGAGGGACCGCCACCGGAGAGCGATGTCTGCTGCTCGCCTTCGAGGAGAGCCGCGAGCAGCTGTTTCGGAACGCCTCCGGGTGGGGGGTCGACTTCGAGCAGATGGAACGAGAGGGACGGCTGCGCGTCGTGTGCGACTACCCCGAGGTAGCCGGCCTCGAGGACTGGTTCGTCACCATCCAGGGAATCATCGAGGAATTCAAGCCGAGACGGGTGGCACTCGACAGTCTGTCGGCGCTCGAACGGGGCGGGACGATCAAGGCGTTTCGCGAGTTTCTCATCGGCATGACGTCGTTCCTCAAGCACAAGGAGATCACCGGGCTGTTCACGTCCACCACCGCGTCGCTCATGGGGGGTAGCTCGATCACCGAGGCCCACATATCGACGCTGACGGACTCGATCATCCTGCTGCGTTACGTGGAGATGTACGGCGAGATGAAGCGCGGCCTCACCGGGCCGCGCGGGGACCGGTTAGACTTCTGAACCACGAAGTCCCGGCGCATCGGTCGGCTGCGCCAGTCTCCGGAGGAGGAACATGATGCTGGAAATCACGGCGCACTGCCCGCTCGCCACGGCGCTGGCCGATCGCATGCGGGCGGAGCGCGATCATCTCACGAGAAGCTGGCTCGAGCGGATCAGCGAGCGCATCGCGCTGGACCCGAATCGCGTGTTCCCGACGGACGACCTGCTCGACCACATGCCGCTGCTGATCGACGGGATCGCCGACTACCTCCAGGACCCGGCCCTCGTGGTCGGATCGGATGCGGCGGTCGTCGGCAAGGCGATGG
>CAYLPM010000049.1:0-2242 GCA_964385525.1 uncultured Gemmatimonadaceae bacterium | reverse complement strand
GTCGCGGCGCGCAGAAGGCGGTCAACGATCGCATCGCCGCGCTCGGGACCACGCTGCTCACCGTCCAGGCCGGCCAGCAGCGCGGCCAGGGCGGGTTCGCCTCCGAAGCCGATCGCGCCCCGCTCGACATCGACGACGCCGAGGCGCTCGAAGCGAGAGGCACGGAGTTCCTGGCCGTGCAGCCCGAGATGCAGCGCAACTTCACCATCCAGTACTACAGCAAGAACACGAGCACGAACGTGCTCGGGACGACCGCGAACTACCTCGAGGTCCGGAAGTACGAGGTCGAGTACGGGCGGTTCTTCACCGTCAACGAGAACGCGGGGCGTCAACGCGTGGCCGTGCTGGGACCGACGGTCCTCGAGGACCTCGAGATCGCCGACCCCGATGCGATCATCGGCGAGCCGATTCGCATTCGCGGGACGCAGTTCATCGTGATCGGCGTCCTCAAGTCGAAGGGGCAGGGCGCGGGGTTCGGGAACCCCGATGACCAGATCGTGATCCCGCTCCAGACCGCACGCTACCGGCTCATGGGCCGGGAGCAGCTTCGCCAGATCGGCGTGCTCGCCCGCAGTGAGGAGCGGATCCCGGAGGCGATGGCGGAGATCCAGCGGATCCTGCGGCGCGAGCACCGGCTTCGCCCGGATCGTCCGGACAACTTCCAGATCCGCAGCCAGGCGGATTTCCTCTCGACGCTCGGCGAGACGACGCAGGTATTCGGCCTCCTCCTCGCGGGCATCGCCGCGGTGAGTCTGCTCGTCGGCGGAATCGGCATCATGAACATCATGCTCGTCTCGGTCACGGAGCGCACGCGCGAGATCGGCATCCGGAAGGCGCTGGGGGCCACCCGCTCCAACATCCTCCTGCAGTTCCTGATCGAGGCCGTGGTGCTGTGCATCCTCGGCGGCATCGTCGGGATCATCGTCGGCGGCGGCGGCGCGATTCTGCTGAGCGAGATGGCGAACTGGAACACCGACGTCTCGGCGTTCTCGGTGGGGCTGGCATTCGCGTTCTCGGGCATCGTCGGGGTGCTGTTCGGCGTGTGGCCGGCACGGCGCGCGGCGGTGCTGGATCCGATCGTCGCGCTCAGGTACGAGTAGATCCCGGCCAGGTGCTGGATGGCGAAGGCACCGGCCGCGGAGCGGTCGGTGCCTTCCGCATTGCGGCAGCGAGAAGTCCGAAGCGACCAAACGCGCAGGGGGATCCCCCGAGGGCGTGAAGAGCCGGCCGCCTGTCGAGCTTCCTCCCTCAGAGCACTCCCGAACGCCCTCGCGTCGCGCCATAATCCCGGTTCGTGACTCGCCTCGGAGACAAACGAGATGCCACAGGATCGACGAGAGTTCCTCAAGTCACTGACCGCGGCGGCACTGGTCGCAGGATGCGGCCGCGTGCCGGGTGCGATCGAGACCGGCGCGGTACCGGGCACGCTGACGCCGCCGAGCACCGGCGGCACCGATGCGTCGGTGCGGGACCTCGCGATGGAGGCGCTGAACGCCGCGCGCGACGCGGGCGCGTCGTACGCGGACGTCCGCTTCGGCCGCTACCGTCGCCAATCGATCGGCACCCGCGAACGGCAGGTCACCAACGTCAGCGACCGCGAGTCGTTCGGCGTCGGCGTGCGGGCGCTGGTGAACGGCTCGTGGGGCTTCGCGGCGACGAGCGAGCTGTCGCGCGAAAGCGTGCAGCGCACATCGCGTGAGGCGGCGCGGATCGCGCGTGCCGCACGGGCGGCGCAGCGGAAGCCGGTCGAGCTCGCGCCGGTGCTGCCCGTCACCGGCACGTGGCGGCAGCCGGTCCGGGTCGATCCGCTCGAGATCGCGATCGAGGACAAGGTCGCGCTGCTCTTCGCCGCCAATGAAGCGGCGCTGAAGGTGCCGAACGTCCGCTTCGTCAGCTCGGGACTTCAGCTCCTGCGCGAGGAGAAGACGCTGGCGACGACGGACGGCACGTTCGTCACACAGACGTTCTTCCGCGTCGGCCCTTCGTTCACCGCGACGGCACTTGGCGCCGGCGACTACCAGGCGTACACGCACGAGCTCGCGCCGCGCGGCTCGGGGTGGGAGTACGTAACCGGGCTCGACATGCCGGGGAACGCCGAGCGGTGGGCGTCGATCGCCGCCGAAAAGCTGACGGCGCGCTCGGTGGAGGTCGGGCGGTACGATCTGATCCTCGATCCGACCAACCTCTGGCTCACGATCCACGAATCGATCGGGCATCCGACGGAGCTCGACCGCGCGATGGG
>CAYLPM010000048.1:0-3939 GCA_964385525.1 uncultured Gemmatimonadaceae bacterium | reverse complement strand
CGCACCATCTCCTTGCGCCACGAGAGCGTGAAGTCGGTGTTGTCCATCGGCTTGGCGGGACGGAAGGCGGCATCGGCGGCGGCGCCGATCGCGTCGGGCTCGAGACGCGAACCGACGATCGCGGCCGCGGCCTCGGGAATTTCCTGAGGATACGACGCGACCGCACCGAGCACCAGACGAGCGCCGGTGACCGTCCCGTCTCCACCGAAGTCGACCCGAACCGCGACGCCGAGCACCGGAAAATCGAACGAGTCCCGGCGCCGGAGCTTCACGTAGGCCGCGCGCCAGGTCGCGGCGCCGTTCCCCCCGCCGTTCGATCCCGACGACGGCGGCAGATGATACGCCGTCAGCAGCTCGTCCGGCTGCTTCGCCAGATAGTCGATCCCGTCGTTGCGATACAACGCCGCCGCCGGAATCCTCCGCTCGCCGCGCGGGCTCGCGAGCGTCACCTCGGCACCGAGCGCCACCGCGACCGGCACGCCATCCGACGACTGCACCGCCCAGCACCGCGGGCTCGACGGTGCCACCCAGCAGATCGCACCATCGCGCTTCATGCAGAAGTCGATCGCCTTCCGCCACTCGTACGTCTGATCGTAGTAATTGCAGCGCGTGTCGAGCAGCAGGTTGCCGCCGATCGTCCCCATGTTGCGCAGTAGCGGTGTGGACACGACTTCCGCGGCGTGCGCCACGGCGCGCCAGTGCTCGCGGATCAGCGAGTGCCGCGCGAGGTCCGTCAGCGTGACGCACGCGCCGAGCGTCGCGCCGGAGTGCGCGTCGCCCGTGATCCGCCGCAGCTCGGTGATCGCGGAGAGCGAGACGACCGTCGCCGGTGTCTGCTGGCGTCGCTTCATGTTCGGGTAGAGGTCCGTGCCACCCGCGACGAACATGGCGTCGGGGCCGGCATCGGCGCGCAGGTGGATCGCCTCCTCGACCGAGCGAGGCTCGAGGTAGGTGAAGCGGGGAAGGCGGAGCATCAGGCGTGGCCGTCGCAGCGAGGGATTACGCTGCTCTTGCCCGTCAAGGGACCTTCCACCGCACACGACACGATCAGCGTCATCGCCCCCTCCGTCCGTCCGCCGCCGTCGTCTCGCCGGCCTGCTCCGTGCCCGAGTCCGACCCACCGACCTCGCTGTGCGGCCGTCCGTCCAGCTCGCGCCCGTTCCCGCCCTGCGCGGGCGTGAGCACCCGCGCCGCAGCCGGAAACGCATGCGAGGGAATGCCAGACGGCCCATAACGCGCCTCGCGCCCCTTCATCTTCTCCTTCAGCGCGCGCAGCACCTTGTGCGGCGAGCACGGCACCTCGTCCACCCGCACGCCGACCGCATCGTAGATCGCGTTCGCCACCGCAGGCATCACCGGCAGCAGCGGACCCTGCCCCGCCTCCTTCGCGCCGAACGGCCCCTGTGGATCGGGATCCTCGATCAGATAGGTCTCCACGTCGCACATCTCGAGTGTCGTCGGGCTCTTGTACTCGAGCATGCTCGGATGGTGATGGACGACGTTCCTCTGCTCGTCGCGATACGTCATCTCCTCCATCAGCGCTTCGCCGAGCCCCATGTACACGGAGCCCTCGACCTGGCCGATCACGAGCAATGGGTTGATCGACTGTCCCACGTCGTGCGCGATCCAGATCTTCGGCACGCGCACGATCCCGGTCTCGGCATCCACATCCACCTCGGCCACCGCGCACGAGTAGGAGTACGCTGGCGACGGACCGACGCCCGCGCCCTTGTACCGCGCCGGTGAACGAGGCGGCGTGTACGACCCGGTGCTCCCCACCGTACCGTACTCCGCCTCGGCGATCTGCACCGCCTCGGCGAAGCTCATGCCGCGATCGGGATCCTCGACATCGAACACCCGGCGTCCGGCGAACACGAGCCGCGATGGCGGGAGCCCGAGCTTCTCTGCTACCCCGCGCGCCACGATGTCGCGCGCGCTCTCGGCCGCCTGGATCGCGGCGTTGCCCGACATCAACGTCACGCGCGACGAGTAGGAGCCGAGGTCGACCGGTGTGAGATCGGTGTCGCCGGTGACGACGCGGATGTCGATCGGTTCGATGCCGAGCACCTCGGCCACGCAGTACGCGAGCACGGAGTCCGAGCCCTGGCCGATGTCGGTCGAGCCGCAGAACGCCGCGACGCCGCCCGAGCGGTCGAGCTTCAACTGTACACCCGAGTGGGGCATGGCATTCCAATAAATCGGCAGCCCCGCGCCGGAGATGTACGACGAGCACGCAATGCCGACGCCGCGCCCGAACGGCAGCGTGCGGAACTTGCTCTTCCACCCGCTCCCCTGCACGACGGCATCGATGCAGGCGCCAAGCCCCATCGATCCGATCCGCATCCAGTTCGCGGTGATGGAGTCGGGCGGCTGGAGGATGCGCCGGCGCATCGCCGCCGGATCCAGCTCGAGCTGCTCGGCGATCTTGTCGAGGTGCACCTCGAGCGCGAAGCGCGGCTGCGGCGTGCCGTGCCCACGCTTCGGACCGCACGGCGGCTTGTTGGTGAAGACGCGCGCTCCGCGGAAGCGATAGGCCGGCACTTCGTACGTCACGGTCTGGAGCGCGCCGGTGTAGTAGGTGCTCGCGACGCCGTACGAGCCGTACGCGCCGCCGTCGAGAAAGGACGTGAAGTCCATGGCGACGATCGATCCGTCTTTCTTCACGCCGGTGCGGATCTGCATCAACGTCGGATGGCGTCCGCGGTGACAGTAGAAGACCTCCTCGCGGGTGAGGCAGATCTTCACCGGACGTCCCGTCTTCCGCGCCAGCGCGGCGACGACGATCTCGTGGCTGAACGGATCGGACTTCCCGCCGAAGCCGCCGCCGTTGGGTGTGGCGATCACACGGACGTGCGCCGGCGGGAGCTCGAGCACCTTCGCCAGCGCGCGGTGCAGGTAGTGCGGAGTCTGCGTGCTCGACCAGATCGTGATCTTCCCGTCGGGCGACCACTCGGCGAGCGACGCGTGCTGCTCCATCGGGAGGTGCGTGTTCCCCTCGTAGAAGAACGTGTCCTCGCGCACGAGATCCGCATCCTTCATGGCGGCATCGACGTCGCCGAACTCGAGGGCGATGTGCTTGTGGACGTTTCCCTCGTCCCCGTAGTCGTGGATGCGCGGCGCGGGCTTCGCGAGCGCCTCGTCGATCGTGGAGACGGCCTCCAGCTTCTCGTACTCGACGTCGATGAGCGCGCACGCCTCCTCGGCGGCGTCCTCGCTCGTGGCGGCGACCGCGGCCACGGGGTCGCCGACGAACCGCACGATCTCGGGGCAGAGCGCGTGCTCGTCCTGCGAGATGGGGAGGATGCCGAACGGGATCGGGAGCTCGCGTCCCGTGAGTACCGCGACGACCCCAGGGTGCGACTCGGCGCGGCTCGTGTCGATGCGGAGGATGCGCGCGTGCGGGTGCCGGGCACGCAGCAGCTTGCAGTGGAGCATGCGCGGGAGCACGAGATCGTCGGCGAAGCGGAGCGCGCCGGTGACCTTGGCGGTCGCGTCGACCTTGCGGCGCGGCGTGCCGATGACGGTGCGATCGCGCGTCGCGGTCGTGCCTCGCGTCATGCGCCGGCCATGCGGCGTGCCGCCAGCTCGACGGCCTCGTAGATTTTCAGGTAGCCGGTACAACGGCAGAGGTTCCCGCTCAGCGCCTGTCGGATGTCGTCGCGCGATGGCGACGGCTCACGCTCGAGCAGCGCCTGCGCGGCCAGCAGGAACCCGGGCGTGCAGTAGCCGCACTGCGCCGCGCCCAGCTCGGCGAATGCCTCCTGGAGCGGATGGAGCTCGGCGCCGCGCGCCATTCCTTCGATCGTGTCGATGCGCTGCCCGCGATGCGTGATCGCGAGGGCGAGACAGGAGAGGATCGGCACTCCATCGACCAGCACCGTGCAGGTGCCGCACTCGCCGAGCTCGCATCCGTGCTTCGTCCCCGTGAGCGCGAGGTCC
>CAYLPM010000047.1:0-4155 GCA_964385525.1 uncultured Gemmatimonadaceae bacterium | reverse complement strand
CTGCCCGCGCGCGTTCTCCGTCACGCTCCCCGGCGTCGTTCGCGGAAAGCGCACGACGACCTGATGCCAGCACGTGCCGATCACCGGCTTCCGTTCCGCCCACGTCCGTGCACCGAACTCCTGGAAGCTCATCAGCTCGCGCTCGAACCGCACGCGGTCGCGCCCCGACACGGTGATCGTCCACAACGGACCCTCGGCGCGTCCGATCCTGGAGCAGTTCGGCAGAATCCCGGAGACGGAGTCGCGGAGGCGCTGATATGCGTCGTCCAGTGAATCGCGCTCGAGCCGCGCCGCCGCCAACTTCTCCTCGAGCGTGCTCGCCGAATCCGCCGGAACCATCGCCTCCACAGGTGGAGGCTCGGTAGGAGGCGGCGCGGCGGCCGTGCTCACGAGCCACAGCACGAGGCAGAGCGCGGCGAGGAAGAAGCCGAGCTCCGCTTCCGTGAATCCGAGTACGCTCTGGCGCTCATCCATGAATCCTTCCTCTCACGAAAGTCGTCATGCGAGCCTCCCCTCCGCCACGTGCTTCCGCATCAGCTCCACGAACTCGTCGAGGATCTGATCGATCTGCCGGAGATCGTCCCGCACGATCTGCGACCGTGAAGAGATCTCGTCGTGGATGATCTCGCGATCCGACGCCAGCCCGCGCGCGAAGTCGCGCGCCGCGCGATCGCCGCTGCACAGCGACTCCGCGAACATGCGCAGATTCCGGTCGAGTCCCTCCACCCGCTCCCCCGCCTTCTGTAGCGACTCGGCCGCACCGGTGATCGCGCCCGGGCACGCGCGCGCCGCCGCCGCCAGCGCCTCCAGCTCCCCGCGCATCGCCGTCGCCCGCCCCGCGATCGCCGCGCACGACTCCTCGAGCGCCTTGCTCACGCCTTCGGTCGACGACGCAGCCGTCGTCGATGCGCGCTCCATCGCCTGCATGATGAACTCCGCCCGCCGCGCGTACTCCGACGAGAATGCCTCGCCGGTGCGGAGCAGCCGCACGCTCGCCAGCTCCGCCGAGTCGGCGAGCAGGTGCGCGGACTTGCCGACGGCTTCGACCAGGTCGCCGATACGCTCCGGATACTCGTGCTCCAGCTTCGAGAGCAGCCGACCGCCCGCATCGAGCTGCTCGAGGTAGCGCGTCAGCGCCTCCTGCTCGCGTTCCCACAACTGCTGGTGCGACTGCACGAAGTTGCCGATCAGCTCGACCAGCTCCTCCTGTCGCTGCGCGAAGCGATGCGCGTTCATCGCCAGGCTGTCGGACATCTGGATGAGCTTCATCTCGGCTCTCGACTCCGCGCGCTCGTACGACCACAGCGCCTGCCGCGCGAAGAGTCCGATGACCGTCGCCAGGATCGCGTGACCGGCCTGGCCCGCGATCGGGCCGGCCGCGACCGCCGCCGCCTGCCCCGCCTCGACCTCCAGGGTCGTGAAGATCTTGACCAGCCCCACCATCGTCAGCGTGAAGCCGAGGAAATAGGGACTGTCCTTGATCGTCGAGCTGTACGAGAGCACGTAGAACCGCTGCGCTCCCACGAGCAGCAGTCCGTACGCGATCAGCGGCACGAGCACCACGAAGCTCGGATCGTCCGCGAGCAGCAGCATCCAAACGCTCGCTCCGAGCGCGACCGCGAAGTAGAGGAACGCGCCACTCGTCGTGAGCGTGCTGGGGAGCAGCTTCACGCTCGAGGTCAGCGGGACGGGAGGAGTCGAGGTGGTCATGAAGCCTCAGGGGTTCTCTGATTCAAGGACGGAAGAGGGTACCGGGATCGTCGCCGGTCATCCCGAACGACAGCGAGGGATCTCGGCACTCTCGTCCATCGAAGGGTTGCTCACCCGGATTGCCATCAACACAACTGCAACCGCTCCCAGTGCGCGCTCAGCACCCGCCACAACCGCTCCTCGGCGAACGCCCGCGCCACGTCATCCACCGCGTGCGAGTCGCCGCCGAATCGGAAGTAGAGCGTCCCCACCACTCCGCACTCGAGCGCCGCGCCACTCGCCGGCCCCGGTTTCCCGAGCGCGAACACCAGGGACTTGACCGCCACCGGCGCGATCGTGTCCACGCGAACCCCGCTGACCACCGTGCGCACGTCATCCACAACCAGCGTGTCCACGACCCGCCGGCGGATGACCGCGGGCCGCGTGTTCAGCGTGCCCGTCTTTCCGTAGAACACGATGTCGCCGCCGAGGATCCTGCGGCCCGCTTCGGCGAGCCCCGCTCCCGTCCCCGACACACCCACATCCCGCAACCCACCTCGCACGGCCGCGTACCACGGCGCCCGCGCCAGACCGAGCGAATCGAACGACGCCACGCTGTCGCGCGACGGAACGAAGGTCAGCGTCAGCCGCTTGTCCGTCACGATCCGCCCGAACGACTGAGTGAGATGAATCGGCGTGATGCGCACCTCGCCGGCGCCGAGCGCGACGCCCACGAGCTGCCTGAGCGATGCGCGCTCGCCCTGGAGCACGAGCCCCACGCGCGACTGCTCCGGCCACAGCCCGAACGGCGCGCTTGCCAGGCCGCCGCCATGATAGGCGAGTCCGCGCCACGCCGAGGAATCGCGCCCGAGATCAGCGATCGCAGCCTCGATACCGGTGGCGATGCCGAACAGCGAATCGAGTCCGTGGCTCAATGCACTGCGATTCAACGTGTCCGGATCGATCGTACCGCGAGCGTCCAGCGGCAGGCGCGGCCGCCGGCCCGTGCGCTCCGACCCGTTCAACCTGAACGGCGCGGTGCCGCCGCCCTCGATCACGAGCCGCGGCGCATCGCGCGACTGGAGCGCCGCCGCGACGAGGCTCGCCGAGTAGAGGTTGCTCGAGCAGGAGAGGAAGCGGCGAAGATCGATCCACCCGACGGGACACGCGCCGCCCACCTCGAAGTCGCGGATGAACTCGTGGCCCCACAGCTCGCTCACCGAGCCGCCCGGATTCCGGATCTCGAGCGTGCCCAGCTCCGGCAACTCGGCGAGCGCCGCCACCGTCAGCAGCGGCTTGATCGCCGAACCGACGTTGAAGGCCTGCAGCACGCGGCTCGGCGCATCGGGATCCGACTCGCCGAGCTCGGCGACCGCGAGAATCTCGCCGGTGCGCGCGTGCGCGATCACGGCCACGGCGAAGCCGAGGTCGGCCACGCTCGCGCGGCTCGACGTGAACTGCTCCAGGTTCCGCTGGAGATCGCGCAGCAGACTCTCGTCGAGACTGAGCGGGATGATGCGCCCGCTCGCCTGCGCCGACGTCGCCCCGAATCCGCCCGGCCCCACGAGATGGCGCGCGAAGGGCGTGGACCAGTCGGGACTGTGCCGCCATACCGTGCGTCCGTTGACCCACTGCGTGCCGGCCAGCGTGCCGACGGCCGTGCGCTCGAGAGCCATCGCGCCGGGCGCGCGGCCGATTATGCGTGACGGGAGCTGGAGCAGTCCGCCCGACGCCATCGCGATCGTATGTCCCGGCCCGACGCGCTCGCCATCGTAGTGCACCGGATACTGGCCGGTGACGGTGAGCGTGCTCGCGCCATTCTCCTCGTCGATCGCGACGAGGACTTCCCGCCTCGCGGAGCCCGGCATGCGGCACTGGATGTTCACCGAGTCGCCGCGCGGCGTGAACGGACATCCCGCGACACCGGGCGTCGTCCCGCGTCCGAAGAGCATCACCGAGCTCCGCGCGCCGAGCAGGGCGAGCCGCTCCGGTGCCTCCTTCGTCGTGACCAGCACCTCGCGTCGGGTCTCGAACGGCGACGGCACGCGCATGCCCGCGGTCACGGCTCTCGGCGCGAGCACGATCCGCTCGTTCATGCCGCCGGCGTCGAGCACGAACATCGACCGCGAGCGGAAGACGGACCGGTTGTGGCGCTCCCGGAGGTCCACGATGCCCGCCCGCCGTCCCGTCATCCCCGGCGAGGCGAGTGATCTCGGTACCGCCGGCCGTGGAGAGGCATCGACCGAAGGGAATGCCGTGTTCCCTCGTCGCTCGCCTCCTCTTGCTGACACTGAATCCACGAGTCTCCGCACACGCGTCCGCTGCGCGTCGTTGTAGCGGCGCACTTCGTCGGCGAGAAAACCGTGCGGCCGCAGCGCGGGATTGATCGTCGTGTCGAACACCGCGAGCGAGTCCCAGCGCACGAGGATCGGACCTCGCCTGCCATCGATGAGCATCGAGTCCTCG
>CAYLPM010000046.1:0-3459 GCA_964385525.1 uncultured Gemmatimonadaceae bacterium | reverse complement strand
GCGCGCGTCGCGCCGATCTTCGAGGGCAGCCAGACACCGGTGGCGGTGGCGCTCATCGGCATCTTCACGGTGGTGAGCCTCGCCGGGGTGCGCTCGAGCACGTGGGCGGCGAACGCGCTGGCACTGCTCGTCATCGCGGGCGTCGTCACGCTCGCTCTTGCAGGTCTGGCTGGAACCGCGCCAGGCATTGGAGCCGTGGGTGGCGCCTCGATGGGCGCCGCGTCGGCGCTGGTGCCGATCTTCTTCACGTACAGCGGGTGGAACGCGGCCGCGTACGTGGCGGGCGAGTTCGGGAATCCGCAGCGGGACGTGCCACGCGCCCTCATCTCGGGGACGCTGCTCGTGACCGTGCTGTACGTGGGGCTCAACGCCGCGCTCGTACGCACCCTGTCGGTCGACGGCGTCTCGGTGTCGCAGGCACCGGTGGCCGAGGCGGCGCTCGCAACTTTCGGCGCGAGCGGCAGCGTCATCGTCGGCGTGCTGGTGCTGGTGGCACTCGCGAGCAGCGTCTGCGCCATGATGATCACGGGGCCGCGCATCTACCTGGAGATGGCGCGGGACGGCGTGCTGCCGCCGGCGCTGGGCCGGCGCACCGCGCGCGGTGTGCCGAGGACGGCGGTGGTGGCTCAGAGCGTCTGGTGCGTGGTGCTCGTGCTGAGCGGCACGTTCGAGCAGATCGTGGCGTACACCGGCTTCGCGATCGTGGTGTTCAGCGGCCTCGCGGTGGCCGCGCTGTTCGTCATGCGCCGGCGAGATGGGCCGCCGAGCACGTATCGCGTGCCGGGCTACCCGGTGGTGCCGGCGCTGTTTCTCGTGCTCGTGGCGATCATGGCGGCGGCGGCGTTCCGCTTCGCGCCTGGACCATCCGTGGCTGGCGTCGCGCTGATCGGCGCGGGGCTGCTCGCGCGGGCCGCGCTGATGCCGGGTCGACCTGCCGCAGTTCCCCTCGAACCTCATTGACGTTCCGAGAGCGTCTTCACCCATGGCTGGACGCGCAATATGCGCGTTCCGCGTGATTCACTTCGCCCGCAGGGCGGCCGCCCGATTCACACGGGTGGCTCGCAGGGAGGGGATCCACGCCGCCAGAGCAGCGGCGATGACGAGTGAACCAATGTGGTCGTGAGTCATCACGACCCGCGTCGCATCACAGGCCAGCCGCCGGGACGTTCCCGCGGGAACGCCGACGCCGTTGTCGAGCGCGGCGTGCCCCGACTCGGCGTCTTCGCGGAGTGCCTCGGCATCGACGTGCAGCACCACGGTTCGGGGGAATCGCGCCGGCGGGGTGCGGGGGGCGGCCGCCGGAGCGCGCGCCGGCCCGTGTCTATTCCTGCGGCGGCCGTTCGTCTATTGTCGGACGTGCCGGAACGGCCGGCAGATCCCGTGATCCGATGCGTTTCCCGACCCACGAGGGGACGCAGCAACCCTGGAGGTGACGAGTGCCCCGTTATTTGATGGTGGCGCGTGACTCGGGCGCGTGGTCCGAGCAGAGCAGCGGGCTGAGCGCGGAGGAGATGCAGGCGATCATCGGCCGCTATCAGGCATGGGCCGAGCGGGTGGCCGGGCAGGGCAAGCTGCTGGCGGGCGACAAGCTGAGGGACGGCGACGGCCGCGTGCTCGCGGGACGCGGCGGCTCGGTGCGGATGACGGACGGTCCGCATAGCGCGAGCAAGGAGGTGATCGGCGGCTTCTGGATCCTCCAGGCCGGGTCGTACAAGGAGGCGGTCGAGCTGGCCGAGGACAGCCCGCACCTCGAGTTCGGCTCGCTCGAGATCCGGGAGATCGAGGAGTTTTGAGCGAGGCGGACCGCGCGATCGAGCATCTGTTCCGCCGCTCCGCGGGGCAGATGGTCGCGGCGCTCGCGCGCGTCGTCGGCGCCGATCGCATCGACCTCGCCGAGGAGGTCGTGCAGGACGCGCTGATCAGGGCGCTCGAGGTGTGGCGCTACCGCGGCGTGCCGGACAACGCGCCTGGCTGGCTGTACCGCGTCGCCCGCCATCGCGCGCTGGACCTCCTGCGGCGCGACGTGACGCTGCGGCAGAAGCTCGCGCTTCTGCCGCCGCCGGACGTGTTCGATGCGCCGGATTCTGGCGCGGGGAGCCCGTTCGCCGATGACGAGCTGGCGCTGATCTTCCTTTGCTGCCATCCGGCGCTCACGCCCGACTCCCGCGTGGCGCTGACCCTCAGGATAGCCGGCGGATTCTCCGTGGAGGAGATCGGCGCCGCCCTGCTCACGGAGCCGGGCGCGATCGCACAGCGCATCGTGCGGGCCAAGCGTGTGCTGCGCGAGCACGGCGCCGATCTCACGCTGCCCGATCCCGGCGCGGCCCTGGAGCGGTTGGACAGCGTGCTGGTCTGCCTCTACCTGCTCTTCACGGAGGGATACGACGCGCACGGTGGCGACGAAGCCGTGCACGAGAACCTGTGCTTCGAGGCGATCCGGCTCGCCGAGCTGCTCGCTGCGCACCGGCGGACGGACTCGCCCGCGCTCCGCGCGCTGCTGGCACTCATGTACCTTCAGGCGAGCCGGCTGCGCGCGCGCTGCGAGGACGGTGAGCTCGTCCTGCTCGACGATCAGGATCGCAACAGGTGGGACCCGGCGCTGGTAGCGGCGGGCATGCGGCACCTGGATGCGGCGGCGCGCGGCGAGGAGCTGACGACCTACCACGTCGAGGCGGCCATCGCCGCGGAGTTCGCTGCCGGCGACGCCGATTGGCGCAGGATCCTCGGGCTCTACGACCAGTTGCTCGCGCTCTCGCCGACGCCGGTCGTGCGTATGAACAGGGCGGTGGCGCTGGGGAAAGTGCAGGGGCCGGATGCCGCCCTCGTGGAGCTCGTGGCGCTTCTCGAGTACCCGGCCATGCGACGCTACCACCTGCTTCCTGCGCTCCTCGGCCAGTTCTACGCCGAGTCCGGCCAGCGGACGGAAGCCATCGAGGCGTACCGTGCCGCGCTGCGCCTACCTTGCAACGCCGCGGAGCGGCGGTTCATCGAGGGCAGGATGCGCGCGTTGCGGTCGGCGGATGCGGCGCCGGAACGACGCAGAGGTTCTCTCGCATGATGCGCGGCTGGTACAGCATGTAGATGGTCCAGTCCAGATCGAGTCGCTCGTACGGCGCTTCCGCCACTCTCCTTCCCTCGATCGGCCACGCGTGTGACGACGTCGGCATCCGCGGGACCGGTGGCAGAACTTGACCATCGGGCCGCCGGAAGGTGAGCTCGCCATCGGCCGCTACTGTCACGCGATAGCCATCCTCGTGCACCGCGCGGTGATGCCTCCGGCACAACAGCACGAGATTGTCGAGCGATGTCCGCCCGCCGTCGGCCCAGTGCGTCAGGTGATGCGCGTCGGCATAGCGGTTGTGGCAGCCGGGGAAGCGACAGCCACGGTCGCGGTGCGCCAGCGCGCGGCGGATCGCCGGCGGAATCGTGCGCGTTCGCCGTCCCACATCGAGCACGTTG
>CAYLPM010000045.1:0-3511 GCA_964385525.1 uncultured Gemmatimonadaceae bacterium | reverse complement strand
CGTAGCAAGAGACCGCGGGGCCTCTCTGCTCTCACGAGTCTCACCCGTCAGAGCCCCGCGGGCTCGCAGCGTGTAAGCCGCGAGCTGCCAAAGCCGACCGCTGCGCGACTACCGTCGAGATGCGATCGCATGCGCGATGCCAGCCTCGCGCCCCGCCCGCACCAGCCGTACTTTCCGCCCATGCCCGACCTCCGCGACCGGCTCCAGTCCAGCCTCGGCGCCACCTACCAGCTCGAGCGCGAGCTCGGCGGCGGTGGGATGTCGCGCGTGTTCGTCGCGGACGAGACGCGCCTCCGCAGGAAGGTCGTCGTGAAGGTCCTCTCCCCCGAGCTCGCGGCCGGCCTCTCCGCGGAGCGGTTCGAGCGCGAGCTCCAGCTCGCCGCGTCGCTCCAGCAGGCGAACATCGTCCCCGTGCTCTCGGCCGGCAAAATGGACGGGCTCCCCTACTACACGATGCCGTTCGTGGAAGGCGAGTCCCTGCGCGCGCGCATTGCCACCGGCGGGCCACTGCCCATCGCCGAAGTGGTGAGCGTGATGCGCGACGTGACCCGCGCGCTCGCCTACGCCCATGGCCGCGGGGTCGTGCACCGCGACATCAAGCCCGACAACATCCTGCTCTCCGGCGGCACCGCAGTCGTCACCGATTTCGGAATCGCCAAGGCGCTCGCGGCCGCCGGACATGGCCCGCGCCTTGCGACCGACACGGCGGCGCTCACCCAGCTCGGCACCGCGATCGGGACGCCGGCCTACATGGCGCCCGAGCAGGCTGCTGGCGACCCCACCGTCGACCACCGCGCCGACATCTACGCACTCGGCTGCATGGCGTACGAGCTGCTCTCGGGGGCGCTGCCGTTCGCCAATCGCACGCACCAGCAGGTCCTCGTCGCCCACATGACCGAGGATCCCCGGCCGGTGCTCGAGGTGCGGCCGGACACGCCGCCGCAGCTCGCCAATCTCGTGACGTGGTGCCTGGCGAAGGAGCCGACCGAACGCCCGCAGAGCGCCGCCGACGTCGCGACGGTGCTCGACAACGTGGCGACGAGCGGGACGATGGACGCCATGCCGGCGTACGCCTTCGGACATGTCCCGTTCGGCCGCGCGCTCGCGATCTACGTGGGCGTCGCGGTCGGCGTGATCGTCGTCGCCAAGGCGGCCGAAATCGCCATCGGGCTCCCGGGGTGGGTGCTCCAGGCGACCGTCGGCGCCGTGTCGTTCGGCCTCGCGGTGTTGCTGGTCACGGGTATCGCGCACCGCATCGCGCGCCGGCACGCCACGCGGACGGCGGTGCGCACTCCGCACGGCACGCCGCTCGGCGTGCCGATGTCGACGATGGCGAGGGTCGCCGTGCGCGCGAGCCCGCACCTGCGCATGAGCCGTCTCGTCAGGGCGGGCGCCGGCGCGCTGGGCGCGTTCGTCCTCCTCGTCGCCGCCTACCTCGTGCTCGGCGCGGCGGGCATCGGGCCAGGAGCATCGCTGCTCGCCAAGGGGCAGATGTCGGCGAACGCGAAGCTGCTCGTCGCCGACTTCCGCGTCCTCACCGGTCCCGACACGCTGCTCGGCGGCGTCGTCTCGGAGGCGTTGCGGACGGATCTCGCGCAGTCGAGCGTCGTCCAGGTCATGTCGCCGACGGCGATCGCCCAGGCGCTCCGGCGGATGCAGCGGCCGCCGGAAACGCGCATCGACGCGTCAGTCGCGCGCGAGATGGCCGAGCGGGAAGGTATCAGCGCGATCGTCGATGGGACGATCACGCCGCTCAGCACTGGAACGTACATCATCGTCGCCCGGCTGCTCTCTGCGAGCGACGGCACCGAGCTCGCGTCGGCACGCGAGACTGCCGACGCGCGCGATGTCATCGATGCCACGGAGCGCATCGCGCGAAAGCTGCGAGAGGAGATCGGCGAATCGCTGAAGGATGTGCGCGCGACGCCGGCGCTGGCCGCGGTGACCACCGGCTCGCTCGACGCGCTGCGCAAGTACGCGGAAGGCGTGCGCGCCGCCGAGATCGAGGGCGACTACCCGAAGGCGATCGGACTCCTGCGCGAAGCCGTCGCGCTCGATTCGAACTTCGGGATGGCGTGGCGCAAGCTCGGCGTCACGCTCTCCAACAATGGCATGCCGCGCGCGCAGATCGACTCGGCGGCGACGAAGGCGTACGAGCTGCGGAACCGGCTCACCGAGTTCGAGGCGGCGAACGCCGTCGGCTACTACTTCCAGAGCGGACCCGGTCGCGACCGTCAGAAGGCGATCGACGCGTACGAGTCGATCCTCGGCCGGGTTCCCGATTCGGATGCCTCGGTCCACAACCTGGCGCTTCTCCTGAGTTCACGCCGCGAGTTCGCCCGCGCCGAGTCGCTGTACTTCCGCAGGATCGCTGCAGGTGGCGCCGGATTCGTCTCGTACGGCAATCTCGAATCAGTCCTGATCAGCCAGGGGAAGTTCGCCGAAGCGGACTCGCTGCGACGCGTCGCCGAGCGACTCTATCCGGACGCTCCGCAGAACATCGGTGGCGAGTTCGTCTATCTCTATCACCGCGGCCAGCTCGACTCCCTGGAGCTGGTGAGCGCGCCGATGCGCGAGCATCCCGATCCACGCACGCGCGCCAGCGGCTGGTACGTCCTCAGCTCGTTGCAGCTCCTTCGCGGACAGGTGCAGGCGGGCCTTCGCTCGTTCCGGGAAGCGCGGCGCGTCGATCGCGAGCGCGGCATCCCGATCCCGCCGGCGCAGGACTCGATGTATCCGGCATTCGTCGATCTGTTGATCGTCCGGAACGAGGAGCGCGCACTCGAGCGGTTCGATCGCGCCATGGCCGGCACCCCCGACGATCTTCGGTCGCAGCGAATCTACTTCTACGCGATCGCAGGCCAGACCGGGCGGGCGCGGGAACTTCTCGCGCGCGAGGAAGCGCAGCTCCGCGACAGCATAGCTCAGCGCTTGGCCGAACCGATGCTGCATCGGATGCGCGGCGAGGTGCTGCTGTCGGAGGGGAAGCCGCTCGAGGCGATCGTCGAGCTGCGGGCCGGCGATGTCACGGTCGATGGACCAGTCAGCGCTTGCGCGATCTGCCTCAGTGCGGTGCTCGGCAGGGCGTTCGATCGCGCGGGCATGTCCGACTCGGCGATCGTCTGGTACGAGCATTACCTGGAGACGCCGTTTCCGGAGCGGCTCGGATTCGACCAGGACGTGGCGACGTTGCCGAACCTGCTGCGACGCCTCGGAGAACTGTACGATGCTAAGGGCGATCGCGCGCGCGCGGCGGAGTATTACGGAAAGTTCGTCGAGCTGTGGCGCAACGCGGATCCCGAGCTTCAGCCGCAGGTGGCCGAGATCCGTCAGCGCCTCGCGCGCCTGACGGATCCGGAGGGTGCGGCACGGCGCTGACGATACTGGACGTGCTCCGGTGCTCGTGCGCGGCGGTCGCGTTGCGGTCGGCTTGGCAGCTATGCTGCTTACACGCTGCGAGCCCGCGGCGGTCGCCCGGCGGTCGCGTGATGCGCGGCCGGTCGGGCGATCT
>CAYLPM010000044.1:0-14580 GCA_964385525.1 uncultured Gemmatimonadaceae bacterium | reverse complement strand
GTGGTTACGTGCATAATTCAGTAGGAACTTCGATGTGGTCGGTGCTCAGCCGTATGTGGAAAGTGAGCTCGACGTGCGCTTCCTGAGCACTGACGGCTGAGCACCGATCACTTCGAAGTTCCGCCGTTCCCCCGTGCGCCGTTCCGCCCCGGCACGGCATGGCATGGCATGGCGTCGCCCCTCCCCCTCCCCCTCCCCCTCCCCGATCAGATCAGATCAGCTTCAACTCCCGCCCCACCTTCCTGAACGCGTCGACCGCTTCATCCAGATCCTCGCGGCTGTGCGACGCCGAGATCTGGCATCGCACCCGGGCCTGCCCCTGCGGCACGACCGGGTAGCCGAACCCCGTCACGAACACGCCGTGGTCGAGCAGTCGGTCGCTCATCCGGATCGCGTCGGCCGTCTCGCCGATGATGATCGGGATGATCGGCGTCTCACCGGCTAGCGGCTTGAAGCCCGCCTCGAGCACGCGCTCGCGAAAGTAACGCGAGTTCTCGCGCAGCGCGCGCACCCGCTCCGGGTGCGCCTCGATGAACCGCACCGCCGCGAGGCTGCTAGCGGCCACGGTCGGCGGCAGGGCGTTGGAGAAAAGCTGCGGCCGCGAACGCTGCGTCAGATAGTCGGTCAGCGCCGCCGGGCCCGCCGTGAATCCACCGGCCGCCCCGCCGAGCGCCTTGCCGAGCGTCGATGTGATGATGTCCACGTCGCCAAGGACGCCGAGGTGCTCCGCCGTCCCGCGGCCGTGCTCCCCCAGCACGCCGGACGCGTGCGAGTCGTCGACGATCACCACCGCGTCCTGCTCCCGCGCGATCTCGAGAATCTCCGGCAGCTTCGCGATCGAACCTTCCATCGAGAACACGCCATCCGTCCAGATCAGGCGCCGCCTGGCACCGCGCGCGTCGCGCAGCTTGGCGCGCAGATCGTCCATGTCGGAGTGCTTGTACACCGCCGTGGTGCACTTAGTGATCGCCTTCGCCAGCCGGATCGAGTCGATGATCGACGCGTGGTTGAGCTGATCGGAGATGACGAAGTCGCCCTCTTCCGCGATCGTCGGCGTGAGCCCCTCGTTGGCGTTCCATGCGGATACGTAGCTCATGGAACTCTCGCACCCCACGAACCGGCCGAGCGCCTGCTCGAGCTCACGGTGGATCGTGAACGTCCCGCAGATGAACCGGACGCTTCCGGTTCCCGCGCCGTACCTCCGCAGTCCCTCGATCCCCGCCTCGATGACGCTCGGCTCGTCGCACAAGCCGAGATAGTTGTTCGACGAGAGGATCAGCACCTCGCCGCGCCCCTCCATCGTCACGCGCGCCGACTGCGGCGAATCGAGATGGTTCAGCCGCTTGTAGACGCCCGTACGCCTGAACTCGTCCAGGGCGTGCTGGAGGTCGGAACGGAAGGTGGAATTGACGGCCACGCGAACGCTCTCCTGGAATCCGAAAATGTACTCGTGGAGAACGAGACCGACGCGGGCGACGAGGTCGTCGGTCCCTCGTCCTTCACCCGATCTCGAACACGACCTTCCCCGCCTCCCCGCTCTTTATCGCCCGGATCGCCGCATCCGCTTCCTCGAGCGAAAACCGGTGCGTGATCACCGGGGTCGGGTCGAACGCCCCCGAGCGCAGAAAGCGCGTCATCTGGTGCCAGGTGTCGTACATCCGCCGCCCCACCACACCATAG
This sequence comes from uncultured Gemmatimonadaceae bacterium, assembly GCA_964385525.1. Classification (GTDB taxonomy): domain Bacteria; phylum Gemmatimonadota; class Gemmatimonadetes; order Gemmatimonadales; family Gemmatimonadaceae; genus DATKCV01. The sequence goes on along the minus strand of CAYLPM010000044.1, from coordinate 12,900 downwards.
ATCGTGATCCCCTTGAATATCACTTCGCTGGCGAAGTTCACCTCCATCGGCCTGGCCGGGAGCCCCAGCATCTGCACGCGCCCGCCGGCGCGCACCAGCTCGAGCGCCTGATGGATCGCGGCCGGTACGCCGGACATCTCGAGCACCACATCCACCCCGAGGCCGTCGGTCCATCGGCGCACCACCTCGGCGGCCTCGGTCGGCTGAACGGCATCGTGCGCTCCCATCCGACACGCCAGCTCCAGTCGCTTCTCGTTGACATCCGACGCGATGATGCGCGCCGCACCGGCCGCGCGGCAGATACCGGCCGCGAACAACCCGATTGGCCCGCACCCCGTGATCAGGACCGTCGCGCCCGGAATGTCGGCCGTCAACGCGGTGTGAAACGCGTTCCCCATCGGATCGTGAATCCCGCCGACCTCCCACGAGGTCTCCGGATCGAGATGCCACACATTCGTCGCCGGCATGGCGATGTACTCGGCGAAGCATCCATCCCGATCCACACCGATGATCTTCGTGAACGGACAGACGTGGGAGTTCCCCGTCCGGCACAGCAGGCAACGCCCGTCGACGATGTGTCCTTCGGCGGTCACCCGGTCGCCTTCCCGCACATCGGTCACGAGCGCGCCGACGGCGGCAACCTCGCCCGCGAACTCGTGGCCGACCACGAACGGCGGACGACAGCGTCCACGCGCCCAGTCGTCCCATTGATGGATGTGGACATCGGTGCCGCACACCCCGGCCCGGCGGACGCGGATGAGGACCTCGTCGTCCCGGATCGTCGGCTCTGGCACGTCCTTCAACACGAATCCCGGGCCGGCGGATTCCTTCACCAGCGCTCGCACACTACTCCGTCATCGTTGGAGGGTCGGTCATCAGGATGGTCGAGTCACCACGAAGGCTGGTGCCATCAGGTCGGGCCGATGAGGGATCCAGGTCGCGAGCCCTGCGCATGGCCGGCGGGCCAGCGCGCCGGCGGCACGCGGACGCATCCGCCGCCGGACGACGGCCCCCAAACCTCGCACGTTCGCGGATGCGATGGAAGTCCGCGGCCCGGACGCATCACCGCAGACCAGGCTACTGCCGACCGACGAGCTGCCTCCCGCCCGCTCGCCCCGGACCCTCACCGCCGAGCCGCCATCACTCCGCGCGCGATGTCGGGTACCCGCGGCGCGACGGGCTCCACGCGCACCGCGCAGACCTTGAACTCCGGAATCCCCGCGTAAGGATCGAGCGCAGGATTCGTCAGCAGGTTCGCGGCGGCCTCGCGGTAGTGCATCGGGATGAAGACCTGCCGGCGCGCCACGCGCGTCGAGAGGCGCACCGCGATGCGGATCTCTCCGCGTCGCGATCGGACCACGACCTCGTCGCCCTCGCCGACGCCCAGCGCGCGGGCATCCTCCGGATTGAGCTCGATCGTCGGTCCCGGTTCACGGCCGTCGAGCGCCTTGGAGCGGCGCGTCATCGTCCCCGTGTGCCAGTGATACATCTGCCGTCCGGTGTTCAGCACGTACGGGAACTCGTCGTCCGGGAGCTCGGCCGGCGGCAGGAATTCCACCGCGCAGAACGTCCCCTTCCCATCGCTGGTCGGAAAAACGTCAGCGAACAGAAAGGACGTGCCCTCGTGCGTGATGTCGACGACCGGATACTGCAGGCCCGCCGCGCTCTCGAGCCGCGCGTGTGTGACGCCGCGCCACGAGGGCGTCACGCGCGCGATCTCGTCCATCACCTCGCTCGCGGTCGTGAACGGGGTCGGCAGCCCGATCCGGTTCGACAGCTCGATCACGATCTCGAGGTCGCCCCGCGCGCTGCCCGGCGGGTCGATCGCCTTGCGCGCGAGCTGGATGCGCCGCTCGGTGTTCACGTACGTGCCGTCCTTCTCCGCGAACGAGGCGCCGGGCAGCACCACGTCGGCGTACCGCGCCGTCTCGGTGAGAAAGAGGTCCTGTACGGCGAGGAACTCGAGGCCGCGGAACCAGGCTTCGGCGTGCGAGACATCCGGATCGGAGATGATCGGATTTTCGCCCATGATGAACATCGCGTGGACCGGGCTGCCCTCCTTCGCGATCTGGGTGACCTTGAGGCCGGGCTCGAGCGGGATGCGCTCCTCGGGCACGCCCCACGTCTCGGCGAACTTCCGCCGTATCTGCGGATCCGTGACCGGCTGGTAGTCGGTGTAGACCATCGGGATCGCGCCGACGTCGCTCGCCCCCTGCACGTTGTTCTGGCCGCGGATCGGCATCATCGCCGCGCCCCAGCGCCCGATCATTCCGGTCGCGAGGATCAGGTTGAGCAGCGAAGCGACGATGTCGGTCCCGGTGCGGTGCTGCGTCAGCCCCATGGCCCAGAGCGTGGACGAGCGCGGGCCGCGCGCGTAGAGCTCCGCGGCGCGCCGGATGAGGTCCGCCGGGATCCCGGTGATCGTCTCGGCGCGCTCGGGCGTGTAGGGCGCGACCGCGGCTTCGACCCGCTCGAAATCGTGCGTCCGCGCCGCGATGAAGGCGCGATCCTCGAGCCCGCTCCGGAGGATGTGGTGGAGCATCGCGTTCAGCAGCGCGACGTCGGAACCCGGCAGGAGCTGGAGGTGGACGTCCGCGCGCGCCGCCAGCTCGATCCGGCGCGGGTCGGCGACGATCAGCGTGGCACCGCGCTTCTGCGCCCGCTTGATCGCGGCTCCGAAGACGGGGTGCGACTCGGTGGTGTTGGCCCCGAGAATGAAGATGACGTCGCTCTCGTGCTCCACCTCGCGCATCGAGCCCGAGGCGGCGCTGGTGTTGAGCGCGCGCTGCATCGCGCTCACCGACGACGAGTGACAGAGCCGCGTGCAGTGATCCACGTTGTTGGTGCCGAGCCCGGCCCGGAACAGCCGCTGGAGGAGATAGTTCTCCTCGTTGGAGCACTTGGCCGACTGGAAGACGGCGAGGCTCTGCGGGCCGTGCGTGTCGCGGAGCCGGGTGAGCTCCTGCGCCGTCAGCTCCAGCGCCTCATCCCAGGTCGCTTCGCGAAACGGCGCGTACCAGTCCGACGGCGTCGAAACGCGATCGCGCGGATCCGCCTGCATGGTGGGCCCGGTCGGCGCGCGCTTCAGCGGATTGGTCCGCGGCCGATCCTTCGGCGTGAGTCCCTCGCCCGCGACATCCGACCATGGGCCCCCGCGCCGCGGCCAGTCCCCCGCGCCGACCGCCGACTGGTCGAACACCCACCGGCCGTCGTGCTTCTCCCAGCCGCGCCGGATGAGCGGCACGAGCAGCCGGTCGCGATGCTGCACGAAGTCCGTTCCGAAACGTCCCTTCACGCACGTGGAGCCCAGATTCGGCGTCGGCTCCTCGATCCAGGGACTGGTGACGCCCATCACGTCGTTGCCGCGTACGGCGAGATCGATCTGGCATCCGACGCCGCAGTAGGGGCACACGCTGCGGACCGATCGCTCCGGCTCTGCCGCGAGCGCGCCGCTCCGTCTGGCGAGCCCCAGCACGTCGTGGATGGCGCCGGTCGGGCAGACGCGGACGCACTCGCCGCACCACGTGCACCCGGCGTGCTCCGGATTGCCGTCCGCGCCGACGAGGATCGCCGCGTGCTCGCCGCGCATGCCGACGTCCAGCACGCCGACCACCTGAATGTCCTCGCACGCCCGCACGCAGCGGGTGCACAGGATGCAGGTGCTCATGTCGTGGCCGATGATCGGGTCATCGCCGCGCGAGTCGCCGGCGCGGAGCGGGAGTCCGGAGCGGCGGGTCGCCGGCACGTCGTAGCGTCGCACGAGCTGCTCGAACTCGCTCCGCCCGCCCTCGGCGGGGATCCGCTCGGTGGGATAGCGCTCGAGCAGCATCGCGAGCACGGCGCGGCGCGCCTCGACGACGTCCGATGCCTCCGTGCTGACGCGCATTCCCTCGGCGGCCTGCGTGGCGCACGCCGGCATCAACTTTGCCGCGCCTTCGACGGCGACGAGGCAGATGCGGCAGTTGCCGACGATCGGGAGGGTGGGATAGTAGCAGAGTGTCGGGACGTCGACGCCTCGCGCGCGCGTGGCGTCGAGGATGGTGGACCCGTCGGGGACCGACACCTCGTGCCCATCGATGATCAGCGTCGGCACACTGCAGCTCCGGGTAGAGTGAGACGAGAGGGGACGCTCCCGGATTATATGGGCCGGCGCGGGTGCATGCACCCCCCTCGCGCCGGTGAGCGCGCGGATGCGCCGGCGGTGCGCCGAGGGGAGTGCACCGGCATCGAGGCACCGGCGCGCGTGTGCAGCGCGCATCACATCGCGCCACGATGCCGGATGCCGGCGACGCGACGTCTGAACGAAAGTGGTGCACGACTATTGCGTGTGATGTGTGCGGTTCCTATATTCGCGCACGTTGGGAATCGATGTCGTGGCAACCGGCAACGGATGCACGTTGCGGTGAGATCAGACGACGAGGGTAGTGCGTGGCGCAATCCCGACGAAAATTTCTCCAGACGACGTCGGCCGCAATCGCGGCGATCGGGACCGCGGGATGCGGCTCGATGCGCCAGCCACCCCCTCCCCCCGCGCCGACCGCGTCGACCGCTCCGCCCGACACGGGCGACGCCTCCTTCCGCGACCTCGCGCTCCTCGCCCTCGACGCGGCACGCTCCTCCGGCGCCCAGTACGCCGACGTCCGCATCAGCCGCAACCGCAACCAGTCGATCTCCACGCGCGAGCAGCGCGTGCAGGGGCTCACCGACAACGAGACGTTCGGCTTCGGTGTTCGCGTCCTCGTGGATGGGGCATGGGGCTTCGCCGCGAGCCAGGACCTCGCCCGCGAGGAAGTCGCGCGCATCGCCCGACAGGCCGTCGCGCAGGCGCGCGCCAATCGCTCGGCCCTCCTGCGGCCGGTCGTGCTCGCCCCCGCGGAGCCCATCGCCAACGGGACGTGGCGGTCGCCGGCGCGCATCGACCCGTTCGACGTCGCGATCGAGGACAAGGTCGCGCTCCTCCTCGAGGCCAATCGCGCGGCGATGGCGATCCCGACGACGCGCTTCGCCAGCTCCTCGATGTTCTTCCTCCGCGAGGAGAAGACGTACGCGAATACGGACGGCTCGTTCGCCGTCCAGACGATCTACCGCACGCAGCCCTCGATGTCGGTCACGGCGGTCTCCGCCGACCGCTCCGACTTCCAGTCGCGCAGCTCCACCGACATCCAGCCGCACGGTCTCGGCTACGAGCACGTCCTCGATGGACGCCTCGTCGAGAACGCGCCGCGATGGGCGGAGGAGGCCGCGCAGAAGCTGTCCGCGAAGCCCGTCGAGGTCGGCCGCTACGACCTCGTGCTGCACCCCACGCACCTCTGGCTCACCATCCACGAGTCGATCGCGCACCCGACGGAGCTCGATCGCGCGATGGGCTACGAGGCCAACTACGCCGGCACCAGCTTCGTCGCGCCGCCCGAGCAGGTGCTCGGCAAGCTGCGCTACGGCCCCGAGTTCATGAACGTCCAGGGCGATCGCAGCCAGGCCGGCTCGCTCGCCGCGTGCGGGTGGGACGACGACGGCGTCGAGCCGGACGACTTCCTCATCATCAAGGACGGGGTCGTCAACGACTACCAGACCACCCGCGAGCAGGCCCTCTGGCTGGATTGGTGGTACAGGAGCCAGGGACTCCCGACGCGCTCGCATGGATGCTCCTACGCGCAGTCTTGGGCCGACGTGCAATTCCAGCGGATGCCGAACGTCTCGCTCCTCCCCGGCGATCAGGACATCGGATGGGAGGAGATGATCGCGGCCACGGATCGCGGGATCGCGATCGTCGGCGATGGCTCCTTCTCGATCGACCAGCAGCGCTACAACGCCCAGTTCGGCGGAGATCTCTTCTACGAGATCCGCGGCGGGCGGATCGTCGGCATGCTGAAGGACGTCGCCTATCAGATTCGCACGCCGGAGTTCTGGGGCGCCCTGGACCTGATCGGCGGGCCGCGCAGCTACGAGCTCGGCGGCGCCTTCGGCGATGCCAAGGGCCAGCCGTCGCAGTCGAACGCGGTGAGCCACGGTTGCGTCCCCACGCGCCACCGGCAGATCAACGTGATCAACACGGGACGGCGGGCATGAGCGGGCTGCGCTCGCTCCGCGACATCGCACGGCACCTCTCGCGCGAGGAGGCCGAAGCGCTCGCGCGCCGCGTCCTCTCGTTCGTGACCGCCGACGAGGCCCGCGTCACGATCAACAGCGGCTCGCGCGCGAACACCCGCTTCGCGGTCAATCAGATCTCCACCGCCGGCGACAACTACAACACCACGGTCTCGGTGCGGGCGCGCTTCGGCCGGCAGATCGGCTCCTCCAACACCAATCGGCTGGATGACGCCTCGCTCCGCGCCGCCGTCGAGACCGCCCAGCGCCTGGCCCGACTCTCGCCCGAGGATCCCGAGCTGATGACGGAGCTCGCGCCGCAGTCGGTCGCGCCTTCCGACGCCTGGAGCGATGCGTCCGCGTCGCTCGAGCCTTCGGCGCGCGCGACCGCGGTGCGCCGCATCAGCGAGCCCGCGCGCGCCGCCGAGCTCCAGTCGACCGGATTCCTCCAGGCGGACGCCGGCTCGTTCGCCGTCGCCAATACGCGCGGGCTCTTCGCCTGGGGCCGCGACACCGCCGTCGCGCTCACGACGACCGTGCGCACGCCGGATGGAACCGGCTCGGGGTGGGCCGGCGCCAGCCACTTCGACTGGCGCCACTTCGATCCCGCCGCGCTCGGCGCCCGCGCGATCGACAAGGCGCGCCGGTCGGTGAATCCCAGCGCGATCGAGCCCGGACGCTACACCGTCGTGCTGGAGCCCACCGCCGTAGGCAACCTCGTGCAGCTCATCACGCGCGCGCTCAGCGCCCGCGCGGCCGATGAGGGGCGGTCGTTCTTCACGAAGGCCGGTGGCGGGACAAAGCTCGGCGAGCAGGTCGTCGACGAGCGCGTCACGATCGCCTCCGACCCGCGCGATCCCGAAGGCCCGATCATTCCGTTCACCGGCGAGGGGCTTCCGCTCTCGCGCACGATCTGGATCGAGAACGGCGTCGTCCGTAATCTCGCCTACGATCGGTACTGGGCCGAGCGGCAGGGCGTCGCGTCGCGTCCCACGATGGGGACCGTCCGCATGAGCGGCGGGGACGCATCGGTCGAGGATCTCATCCGCTCGACGCAACGCGGGCTCCTCGTCACGCGTTTCTGGTACATCCGCAGCGTCGATCCACGCACCATCCTCTACACCGGACTCACGCGCGATGGCACCTTTCTCATCGAGAACGGCCGCGTGACGCGACCGGTGAAGAACCTGCGTTTCAACGAGTCGCCCATCTTCATGCTTAACAACCTCGAGGCCATGGGGCGCCCTGTGCGCGTCAGCGCCAGCGAGGCCGGTGGACCGGGTTCCGCGGTCATCGTACCGCCGATCAAGGTCCGCGACTTCACCTTCACGAGTCTCAGCGATGCGATTTGACGTGTTGCGATCAGTAACGTCGACGATGCACGATCGTCGGATACCCAGAAAGCACGACGCGCCGCGATGCACGATGCAGATCGCGATTCGCGTTCACGACTTCACGCGCCTCATCGAGGCCGTGTAGCGGCGGTCAGGCGCTTCGGCGCCGGGATCGCCGGCTCACCGGTCCACCGGGGGACCGGCGGAGCAATGGAACTCCAGATCTGGAGATTCACCATGGCAGCACGGAAGAAGGGCGCGCGCAAGGGCGCCGCGAAGAAGGGTGGCCGCAAGACCGCCGCCAAGAAGGGCGGGGCCCGCAAGGGTCGGAAGAAGGCCGCCGCGAAGCGCAAGTAGCATTGCGCTGGCGTCGTAACAAGGAAGCCGGCGAATTTCTCGCCGGCTTTCTTGTTTCCGCTCGCCGCGACATTCAGCGCGCGTAGCGTCCCGCCGCGAGCTCCACGATGCGGTCGATGAGCAGCGCGTAGGGCATGCCGCCCGCCTCAGCGGCGCGCGAGAACTCGCCGCTCTGCTCCAGGTAGCAGTTGGGGTTGACCTCGATCACGTAGATCTCCTCCGCCGGCGTCACGCGGAGATCGATGCGCCCGTAGTCGCGCAGCCGGAGGGCATGGAACGCCTCCAACGCCACCGCCTGGATTCGCCGCGTCAGCTCCGGCGACACATCCGTCGGCAGCACCGAGCGCGTCCCCGCGTACTCCGCGCCCCTCGCATCGCCGGAATCGCCCCACTTCGCCTCCCAGCTCGCGATTCTCGGCTGGCCGGCCGGGAAGCCGGAGAAGTCGAGCTCCACGATCGGAAGCGCCGCCGCGTTGGCGTTCCCCAGTATCCCGACGTAGAACTCCCGCCCATCCACGAACTCCTCGACCAGCGCCGGCTGCTGGAACTCCGACTGGATCGCGTCGATGCGCTCGAACAGCTCGCGCAGATCGCTCACGACCGACGCGCCCGAAATTCCGATCGACGCATCTTCCTGTGGCGGCTTGACGATCACCGGAAACGCGATGTCGCCCGCCCAGTCCACGCTCCCGCGGTAGACCGTGGCGAACTTCGGCGATTGGATGCAGTGGAAGGCGAGGACCTTCTTGGTCAGCGACTTATCGCCGGCGAGCAGCAGGCCCGCGGGGCTCGATCCCGTGTAGCGGAGCGCGAGCAGATTCAGCAGCGCGGCGACGTTCGACTCCAGCGCGCTCTTGCCGCCGAACGACTCGGCGAGGTTGAACACGAGCTCAGGCCGGGTGGCGGTGATGGCGGTGACCACCGGTGCGACGTCGGCATCGATCGCCAGTCGCCGTGTCTCGTGATCGGCCGAGGACAGCGCCTGCTCGAGCTGCCCGAGCACCGGGTCCTCCGGCGGTCCATCGGCTTCGTGCGTGTGCAGGATCGTGATCCTCATCGGTCGTCCGGCTCGCGCGCGGGATCCATCGCGTCGGTGTAGCGGTGGTTCATCATCACGGCCGTCCCGAACGCCGTCAGCTCGATGAGCGTCGAAGCCTCGAGTCCGCGGACGCGAAGCTCCAGGGCCCCCGTGCGCGCGGCGAGGAGGTCGACGAACGTCCGGACGACGGGTGCGCTCTCGCCCGTCCAGTACGCGATGCGCGAGACGATCTCCCGGCGATGGCGGCGGATGAACCCCTCCGCCGCCTCGCCGTCGGGCGCCTCCGTCTCACTCGCGAACAACGTGCGCAGATCGCCATCGAAGTGCCGCTCATCCTGCACGGGCACCGCGCCGCTGCCCTCGTGGTAATGCTCCGCGATCGTGTAGTGCATCGCCCGTACCGGAACGTCATCGGCGCCGGGGGCGGGCGCCTCCGGCACGCCGAGCTCGGCGATCTCGCGCATCACCCGATCGACGTACTCCAGCTTCGCGAGCGCCTCCCACCGGTTGTACTCCTCGCGCCAGTCGATGTCGGACGTCAGCCAGACGGCGAACGTCTCCGCGAAATCCTCATCCGGATGCTTTTGCGCGTACCACCCCGGGAGATGGCGCACGTAGGCCCGCGAGAACGGATCGGCGCGGAAGCGCTCACGATAGGGCCGCGAGTACGGACCGAAGATGTGTCGCCAGTCGGGGCGGTCGTGAAGCCGATAGGCGTAGTTGATCGCGTGTCCCGCCTCGTGCCGCAGGATGCGCATGATCTCCGCCTCGCCCTCCACCTCCATCGCCATCCGCTGCTCGATGCGCGAGAGCCGAGGGTCGGCGAGGTAGAACGGCACGCCGATCAGCGGCGTCCCCTCGGGACATCCCCACTCATCGCTCAGATAGACGGGTGGCCGGAACGCGATGCCCCGCTCCTCGAGCTCGCGATGCAGCTGCTCGACGAGTCGTTCGACGGGCGAACCGTGCAGCGAGAGGCCGAGATCCGAGATGCGGCGGCCCAGGAGCTCGCGGAGCTCGCTCTCCCATTCGTCATTGTTCGGGTACACGAACGATGGGAAGGGGCAAGGGACATACCCAAAAAAAAAGATCGTGGCGTCGTCGGGAACGGACCGACGACGCCACGAGAGCGTCCGCGCCGGAGCGAAGACGCCGTCAGGCGGCTTTCGACTTCACGGGTTCGGTGGTCTGCTCGGGCGCGGGACCCCAGACATACGCCCAGAACAACGGCGTCGCCTCGTCACGCGAACCGCGGGAGATCACGATCCCGATCGGCTCATGCTCGTTGTGAATCGGACGGCTGATCTGCATTGCATCGACCTCTGACTGTCCCCGGACATCGGGGTGAATGCGGCGCTCGCCACACGGAATCGAGCTCGCGAGCGCACCGCCTAATAGCACCAGCGGTGCCAGTCGGCTCCAGAGACGCAAATGCAGAAACTGAAATGGTTTGCGCGAAGCGCCGTCGCTTGGCCGTGCGCCGTTTGTCGCACTGTGACACGCGTTGGATCCAGTCACGCGTGTCAGAACGAATCAGGAGAGCGACTTTCTGGCGAGGAAAGTCGTGCCGCCCGCAGCCTGTCCCTCGCCGCCCGCCTCGACCGACACGGTCCAGCCTGCGTAACGCAGGCGCAGCTCGTCGAGCGCGGCGAGACCGGTCCCGACGGCGACCGCGTCGACGAGATGCACGCCGCCATCGCGCGTGGCGCTCTGGAGCGCGGCGATCACCCGGGTCCGCTCCGACGCGCTGAGTGCCGCCAGTGCATCCGAGCTGCAGACGACGGCGACGAGTGGCTCCGCCGGCGTCCATCGACCAAGTCCGCCGGCGCTGAGCTCGATCCGGTCGCGGAGCCCCGCCGCCTCGGCGGCCTCGAGCACCCGAGCGATCGCGTCCGCCTCATCATTGATGGCCGTGACCTCGCACCCGTTCGCCGCGAAAAACAGCGCCGACTCCTGCGCGGCCGCGCCCGCGACCAGCACGCGGCCGTCGGCCGATGGACGGACCTCGCGAACGATCACGTGATTGGCCGTCAGCCCCCAGCGCTCCGGCCGCCGCAGTTCGGCGATCGCCTTCACGCGTCGCCGCCGCCACGTCTGGTAGGTCGGCAGCCGCAGGCGCGCACTGATGATCCTGTCCACCTCCTCGCAGAGGAGGAGCTCGGTGAGCGCGAGCTGCGAGTGGCCCGCGAGCGAGGCGACTGCCTCGTCGCCAACCTTGAGCAGAGCGCTCCGCGGGATGGACTCCTTGTAGTCCTCGATCTCCCGCTCGACGAACAGCTCGTACTCGTGCTTGAGCGAACGTGACGGACGGTTGCCCATGCGGCGGGACGGAAGGGGGGCTGCGTGTCTGGACGTCTGAAAGTATGGTCGCTGATCGGGGACGCAAGTGGACGATCGCCGCGCGGCTCACGAGGGCCCGGAGCCCCGCGCCACCGACGGACGCGACCGATCGGGAGCCGCGTCAGTGACCTCTTGCAGGCAGCGCAGCGATCGCGCACCGCAATCGTGCGCCGGGTCTCACCGCTACGGTGCGCCGCCTCTCATGCGGGCTCCACGTGCACGATGACCTCCGACGCCCCGAGCGCCGCCTCGACCCGGGCCTCGATGGCGTCGGTCAGCTCGTGCGCGGCGGCCACCGGGAGCGAGCCATCGACCGTAATCGTGATGTCGGCGAACAGGACGCCGGCGGCACCCGAGCGCGACCGCACCGAACGAACCTCCCGAATCCGTGGAACCTGGCGCACGATCTCCCGGATGCGCTCGGCATCGACCGCGCGCTCGTCCACGAGCACCGGGACGGTGTTGCGGATGATCGCCACTCCGGAGCGCGCGATGAGTCCGGCAACCACGATCGCTAGGGCCGCGTCCGCCCACACGAGTCCGACGCGCGTCAGACCCAGGGAGGCGAGGGCGAGCACCGTGACGTAGATGTCGGCGCGCGTGTGCTCGGCGTCGGCGAGCAGGAACGTGCTGCCGAGGGCTCGGCCGACCTTGCGCTCGTACCACACCACCAGAATGTTGATCACGGCGGTAGCCGAGAGCAGACCGATGGCGATGCTGTCGGCGGGCGGCGGCGACTCCCCGCGCAGGAGCATGCCGATCGCCTGGCGCAGCAGCTCGAAGCACGAGATCGAGAGAAAGCCGACGATCGCGAGGGCGCCGAGCGTCTCGAACTTGCCGTGCCCGTAAGGGTGGTCCTCATCCGGCTCGCGCGCGGCGACCGTCACCGCGATCATTCCGCCGACGTTGTTCAGCATGTCGAGGAGCGACTCGAGTGCAGCCCCGAGCACGGCGAGCGACCCGCTGCGCACGCCGACGTAGCCTTTGATGACGGCCACGATGAGATTGAACACCAGAATGCGCAGGAGCACCGCGCGGACGGCGGCACCCCTGCGCGTGGTCGATGCGGCGGACTCTCCGGCCGGTTCCGGCTGCGACATGCACGCAAACTGCCCCATCGCGGGGACGCGAGTCAACACGGATGCCTGAGCTCCCCGAGGTCGAACGGGCCGCGAAGCTGCTCGATCGCGCCGCGCGAGGTCGCACGATCCGCCGGATCGTCGCGCTGCATCCGGCCCAGCGACGTGGACTCCCGGCGCGGCACGCCGCACGGGCGGCGGGGCGGACGATCGTCCGCATCGAGCGGCGCGCGAAGCACCAGTTGGTGCATCTCGGAGACGGTGCCGTGCTGCACGTGCACTTTCGCATGGCCGGAGACTGGTCCATCGGGCGGATCTCCGATCCGCTGCCCGCGCACGCGCGTGCCGTGATCGAGCTCGACGACGAGACGCGCATCGCGCTGGTCGATCCTCGCGCGCTCTCCACGATGACGCTGTCCTTCGATGGCGCGCTCCGCTTGCCGCCGCTCGGCCCGGAGCCGCTGGACGATGGATTCGACGCGGTGGTGCTTTGCGCGGCGCTCGCGCGACGGCGCGGCGGCATCAAGCCGGCGTTGCTGGATCAGCGCGTCGTAGCCGGGATTGGCAACATCTACGCGGCGGAATCGCTCTGGTACGCGCGGATGGATCCCCGCACGCGCGCCTCGTCGCTCGGCCTCCGGCGATGCGCCCGGCTCGTGGAGTCGAT
>CAYLPM010000043.1:0-2114 GCA_964385525.1 uncultured Gemmatimonadaceae bacterium | reverse complement strand
GGATCCCGCGCCGATGCAGTACATCGCGCCGTACTCCGGCTGCGCGATGGCCGAGTACTTCATGTATCACGAGGGGAAGCCGACGCTGTGTGTGTACGACGACCTGTCCAAGCAGGCCGCGGCGTACCGGCAGCTCTCGCTGGTCCTGCGGCGTCCGCCCGGCCGCGAAGCCTTTCCCGGTGACGTCTTCTATCTCCATTCGCGGCTGCTCGAGCGCGCCGCGAAGCTGCGCGAGGATGCGGACGTCGTGGACGACGAGACGATCTTCAAGCCCGGCGGCTCGCTCACAGCGCTGCCGGTGATCGAGACGCAGGCCGGCGACGTCTCGGCCTATATCCCGACGAACGTCATCTCGATCACGGACGGCCAGATCTTTCTCGAGGCCGACCTCTTCTACGCGGGCGTTCGTCCCGCGATCAACGTCGGCATCTCGGTCTCCCGCGTCGGTGGGTCGGCGCAGATCAAGGCGATGAAGCAGGTCGCGGGCCGCCTGCGCCTCGATCTCGCGCAGTACCGCGAGCTCGAGGCGTTCGCCTCGTTCGCCTCCGACCTCGACGCGGCGACGCGACGCCAGCTCGATCGCGGCGCACGGACGGTCGAGGTCCTCAAGCAGGGGCAGTATCAGCCGATGGCGGTCGAACAGCAGGTGATGACGATCTTCGCCGTAACCAACGGTCACCTCGACGACGTCGACGTGGCCAAGATTCGCGAATGGGAGCGCGGCTTCCACGAGTTCATGCACGCGCAGTATCCGCAGGTGGGCGACGCGATCCGGAAGGAGAAGCAGCTCTCGAAGGACACCGAGGCGGCGCTCGTGCGCGGGATTGCCGCGTACAAGCAGGTCGTCGGCACGGGGGCGGCGGACGCCGCTCCGGCCGCGCGGCCCGCCACGGCCGCGGCGCGCTGAGCGCGACGCGCACCGGAGACACCGACGCATGGCGAAGGGACGCGAACTCAAGGGCCGCATCAAGTCCATCGAGAACACGCGCAAGATCACGCGCACGATGGAAATGGTCGCGACGTCCAAGATGAAGCGGGCGCAGGACCGCGTGCTCGCGGCGCGTCCGTATGCGCAGGCGCTCGCCGAGGTGATGTCGAGCCTCTACTCGGAAGAGCTGGCCGAGCGCTTCCCGCTCCTGCGGCAGCCGGCTCGCGAGCAGCGCGCGGCGGTGATCCTCCTCACGTCGAATCGCGGGCTCGCGGGCGCCTTCAACGCGAATCTGATCAAGGAGGCGCGGGCGCTGCTGGGCCGGCTAGAGGCGGCGGGAACGGCCGTCGAGCTGCACGTGGTCGGGCGAAAGGGGATCGGATTCTTCCGGTATGTCGGACGCTCGCTCGCGGCCGCCCGCACCGACGTCACCGATCGGCCGACGGCGGAGGACGCGGCGTCCCTGATCGAGACCCTGATGTCGCGCTTCGTCACCGGCGAGCTCGATGCGGTCCACGTGGTCTACGCGAAGTTCAATTCGGTGCTTTCCACACCGCCGACGAGCGAGCGGATCCTGCCGGTGGCGCGTCCCGCCGCCGGCGGCCCGTCGCGCGACTTCCTGCTCTTTCCATCGGCCGAGGAGATCCTGACGGAGCTGCTCCCGTCCTACGTGCGCAGTGCGATGTATCGCGCGCTGGTGGAGACGGTGGCCGGCGAGCAGGCGGCACGGCGCACTGCCATGAAGAACGCGACGGACAACGCGACCGACATGCTCGGATTGCTGCGTCGCACGTACAACCGGGCCCGCCAGGCCCAGATCACGCAGGAGATCGCGGAGATCGTCGGCGGGGCGGCGGCGTTGCAGGGCTGAGCCTCCTGCGTACCGCGTGCTGCGTGGGGACACGCCGCACGGCGTGAGGCCGGGTCCCGATGGGTCGCTCACGCGACACGCACCACGAAGCACGCACGGCGCGACTCGCACCATTCAATCGGAATCCATGATGGCAACCACGACTGCTCCCCCCAACGTCGGCCGCGTCGTCCAGGTGATCGGACCGGTCCTCGACGTCGAGTTCGAAACCGAGCATCTCCCGGAGCTCTATTCGGCGCTCGTGATCCGCACGCGCACGGACGCGGGCAACGAGATCGACGTGACTTCCGAGGTCCAGCAGCACATCGGGCGCAA
>CAYLPM010000042.1:0-5716 GCA_964385525.1 uncultured Gemmatimonadaceae bacterium | reverse complement strand
CAGCGCCTGGAAGCAGTCGCCAGCCAGGATGTACTCGCGGATGCGCTCCACGTGCTCGACGAAGCGCTCGCGCTCGTAGGTCGAGATGCCGGTCGCGGGAGACGCCTCCGGATCGAGGTCGAGGCGAGGGAGCACCGATGGACCAGCCAGGCGTTCGATCGTCGCATCGAGCTCGCGTACGGCCTCCTCGTGGAGCCGCCGCAGCTCGCCCTCGCCGGTCGCCGCATCCACCGGAACGCCGGTCACGACGCGGGCCTGCGCCCGCAGGTTGTCGATGATCACCACCACGCCGGTGAAGACGAACAGTGCGTCGGGCACGTCCTGCCCTCTCGGCGGGGGCGAGGGGAGCTTCTCGAGGAGCCGCACCACGTCGTAACCGAAGTATCCGACGGCACCGCTCCAGAAGGCGCCCAGCTCCGGCGCGTCGACGGGCTGATGCCGGGCGACGAGTGCCTGAAGATCCGCGATCGGATCGGCGGGCCGCCGCGCCGCGTGCCAGCCGGCATCCGGCGTCCAGTCCTCCACCATGCCATCGCGCAGGCGCCACGCCGACCGCGGCTCGGTGCCCATGAAGGTGTAGCGCGCCCAGGTCTCGCCGCCCGCCGGCGCCGACTCGAGGAGAAAGGCGAACGGGCCGCGGCGCAGCCGGGCGAACGCGGAGACGGGCGTCACGGTGTCGAGCAGACAGTCGCGCCAGACGGGCACGAGCCCGCCGCCGGCCGCGCGCTCGCGAAAGGTGGTGAAGCTCACGCGAGCCCTGAAGCGCGCCGGATCGGCTGCCCGCGCGACCGCCTGCAGGTCGGTGTGCGCGAGGGGATTCGCGACGGTGTGCGCGAGGGGATTCGCGACGGTGCGCGCGACCGAAGTCGCGTCCCGGTGCGCAATCGTGATGCGCGCTGCACTCGTTCGGGTTGATCGCCTTCGGACGACGGGCGATATTCGCACATGCGGCAGAATTTCCTCGCGGCGCTCGCGGCCGCGTGTTGGATCGTCGGCGTGCCCACCGTGCCTCGCGCGGTCGGCGCGCAGGAGTGGAACGACGCCCGGACCATCGCGCTGGTGGAGCGCGCCACCCAGCGGCGCGCGCAGCAGCTCGCCGATACCGGACTCGTCGACTACCGCGCGTCCGCGCGTGGCTACCTCACGTTCCTCGCCCAGGTCGGCGAGGGCTTTCCCGAGCCGCCGAAGATCGTCAAGGCGGACGAGCTCGCGCTGGAAGTCTATTGGCGCGCGCCCGACCTGAGCAAGCAGCGGATCGTCGGCCGCCGCGACACGCTGCTCCTGCCGACCGACATCAGCTACCACCGGGATCACCTCGGGATCGTCCAGAACAACTTCCCGAGCATCATCCGTCTCGGCGACGGGGACGAGGTGCGCGACGTGCCGCACCCGCTGTCGGCGGCGGGGCTGCGCGAATACGACTTCGCGATCAGCGACTCGCTCACCATTCGTCTCCCCGGACGCACGCTCGACGTCGTGCAGGTGCGCGTCCGCCCCCGGGACGATCTCCAGCCCCGGGTGATCGGCGCCGTTTACCTGGAGCGCGGAACGGCCGACGTCGTGCGCATGGCGTTCAACTTCACCCGCGCCGCGTACCTCGATCGCTACCTCGAGGACCTCGCGATCGTGCTCGAGAACAGCCTCGTCGAGGGGCGGTACTGGCTGCCCAGCCGGCAGGAGATCGAGATCCGCCGGATGGGCACGTGGCTCGACTATCCGGCTCGGGGGATCATCCGCGGACGCTGGGAGCTGTGCTGCTACGAGATCAACGTGGGGCTCGAGCGCTCGCTGTTCGCGGGCCCCGAGATCGTCGAGGCGCCGCCGACCGTCCAGCGAGCCTTCGCGTGGAGCGGCCGCATCATGGACTCGCTGCCGCCAGAGATCCGCGCCGCCCGGCAAGAGGACGTCGTCCAGATCCAGGCGGAGGCTCGCCGCCTGGTGCGCGCCGAGGCGCTGGCGCGGTCCCGGCAGCTCTCCCTGTCCACGCGGCGGATCTCCGACCTCGTTCGGGTCAATCGCGTCGAGGGGTTCGCGGTCGGCGCCGGCCTGACGCGTCGCCTCGGTGGCGGGTTCGGCATCGAGGGGTACGGTCGCTGGGGGTTCGCGGACGAGAAGGCCAAGGGGCTCGTGGCGCTGCGCTACGAGCGTGCCGGCGGCACATCGCTTCGGATGTTCGCGCACCGGACCTACCGCGATGCCGGTGACCTGGCAGAGGTCTCGCTGATCCGGAACAGCTTCGCGGCCCAGGAGTTTGGCAGCGACTGGACCAATCTCTACGACGCGATCGGCGCGGGAATGGAGTTGCGCCTCGGCGCGCCCGGCGGGACGCGATGGCGCCTCGAGCTTGGTGTCGAGGAGCAGGAGGGGCTCGCCGTGCACGCGACGCCGATCTTCGGCTCGTACGCCGAGACCATCCCGGCCTGGCCACTGCGGGTTCGCCGGGCCGTGATCGGGCTCGAGCGACCGCTGATTCTGGGGCCCCTTGGCACCGAGGTCCGGGCGGAGGTCGAGCTTCGCGTCAGCTCGTTCTCGGGCATGGAGGGCGCGCCTGCGCTGACCGAGGAGGACCCGCTGCTCGGCCGGGTATTCGCCATGGCGGAGGTCGAGCGACCCTTCGGCGATCGACGGCTGGTGCTGCGATCGACGGTGGGGGTGGTGCAGGCGAACACCGCCACGATTCCGCCGCAGGACCTCATCCGGCTCGGCGGACCCCTCACCGGGCCGGGGTACGACTTTCACCAGTTCGCGGGATCGCTCGGAGCGACGCAGCGGGTGGAGTTGCGGACCCCCGTGCCGTTCGTCCCCCTCACACTGGGAAGGTTCGGTCGTGTGCAAGGAACGGCGACGCTCGCACCGTACGCGCACGTCCTGTACTTCCGCGGGGTCGACGGGGTCCAGGATGGCGTCCGCCCGGCCCTGGGTCTGGGCCTGCTCACCCTCTTCGATGTGCTTCGCTTCGATGTTGCCCGCGGGCTGCGAGGCGGGCGATGGACGTTCTCCGTCGATGTCGGCCGCGATTTCTGGAGTATCCTGTGATCGGCGCCGCGATCAGTCGCGCACGCGCACTTCCGACGTGTCGCCGATCCACCGATCGATGAGTCGCGACGGAGCATGAATGGACGTCCGCCCATTGCGTGATGAATGGCTGCTTCCGACGCTCGAGGCGCTCCTCGCGGCGGAGGCGTTCGCGCAGCTGCGCTCCGCCGCGCAGGAGAGCTACTGGGAGTCGGCCGTCCGGCGCGGCATGGTGAGCGACGACGAGATCCTCACCGCGCTCTCGACGCGCTTCCGGATGAAGATCGCGAACCTGGCGGTGGTGAGTCAGCAGGCCCGCGAGCTGGTCCCCGAGCAGCTCGCGCGCAAGTATCGCATCGTCCCGCTCGCGATCTCGGACTCGGTGCTCGACATCGCGACGACGGACCCCTACGACTTCGATTGCGAGCGCACCCTCGCCTTCGCCACCGGGCGGACGGTACGGATGTCGCTGGCCGCGCCGACGCGGATCGCGGAGCGGATCGACGAGCTGTATCGGCCCGAGAACGTCGTGGGCAAGATCCTCGACAGCGTCGCCTCGAAGTACGACGTCCAGTCGGTGGACGAGTCGGCGGACGACGCGGAGACGGAGACGGGAATCGATCGGGCGGGGGAGCGCCCGGTCATCCGGCTGGTGGATCACATCGTGGCCGAGGCTATCGTATCGCGCGCCAGCGACATTCACCTCGAGCCGGAGGAGGGCGGCGTCGCGGTGCGGTACCGCATCGACGGCGTGCTGCGCGAGATGATGAATCTGCCGCGCGCGGTCGGGCTCCCGCTGGTCTCGCGGATCAAGATCATGTCGGGGCTCGACATCGCCGACCGTCTGCGGCCGCAGGACGGGCGGGCGCGGGTCGTCGTGAACAGCAACCGGATCGACCTCCGCGTCTCCACGCTGCCGACGTCGGGTGGCGAGAAGGTCGTGATCCGGATTCTCGACAATCGCGGCACCGTGCTCTCGCTCGATGCCATGGGCCTCAATCCCGACGAGGTCGAGCGGATCAAGCTGCTCCTCGGTGCGCGCGAAGGCATCATCCTCGTCACCGGGCCGACCGGATCGGGCAAGACCACCACGCTGTATTCGATGCTGCGGCATCTCCAGACGCGCGGCGGGAACATCGTCACGGTCGAGGACCCGGTCGAGTACAAGATGCAGGGGATGGTGCAGGTGCAGGTGCACGAGAAGGCCGGGCTGACCTTCGCCGCGGCCCTGCGATCGATCCTGCGCCAGGACCCCGACGTGATCCTGGTCGGCGAGATACGCGACCGCGAAACGGCGCAGATCGCGGTGCAGTCGTCCCTCACCGGCCATCTCGTGCTCTCGACGCTGCACACGATCGACGCGGCCAGCTCCGTGACGCGACTCGTGGACATCGGGATCGAGAGCTACAAGATCGCGGCGGCGCTCAAGGGCATCGTCGCCCAGCGCCTTCTGCGCAAGCTGTGCAAGTCCTGCCGGCAGCTCTGGATGGAGCCCATCCCGGAGCGGATCCAGAAGTGGATCCCCGTCGGCACGACGCTCTACCGTGCCGCGGGCTGCCCGGACTGCTCCATGACCGGCTATCGCGGCCGGTTCGCGGTCACCGAGGTGCTCGTGGTTGCCCCAGAGGTGGGTCGGCGGATCGCGGCCAACGAGCCGGCCGACCGGATCAGCGACGCCGCTCGCGAGAACGGTATGAAGTCGCTCTTTGAGTCCGGCGTCTCTCACGTTCGCAGCGGCCAGACTACGCTCGACGAGCTCCTGCGCGTGCTGGAGGTGCCGGTCGAGGACGCGCCGAAGCGGCAGTCCGGGCCCGTACGCCGTGCCACGCCCGCCGGGCGCGAAGCCGCCAATGGCGAGGCGCACGCCACACCCGCTGCTCCGGCTTGGCCGCGGGTGCCCGACCGAGGCGGTCCGGTGATGCCCGCGCTTCCGCCCGAAGCGCTCCAGCTCCGCGAAGAGCTGTTGTCCCCCGAGTCGGCCGCGCAGGGCCTCAACGGTGAGAAGCTGCGTGTCCTGCTGGTGGAAGACGAGCCCCAGCTTCGGCGCCTCCTGCGCGAAATGCTGGAGCGCGACGGCTTTGCGGTGGCCGAGGCGGATGATGGGGTAAAGGCGCTGGATGAGGTCGACCGATGGGCGCCGGACATCATGGTGCTCGATCTGGACCTGCCCCGGCTGGACGGCTACGGGGTGCTGACCCACCTGCGAGCGCGTCGCGCGACGGCGGGCCTGCCGGTTCTGGTGCTCACCGCGAAGGGCGACGAGGACAGCGAGGTGCGCGTCTTCGAGTTCGGCGCCAACGACTTCCTGAGCAAGCCGCTGCGCTCTCGGGTTCTCAGTGCCCGTCTCAGGTCCCTTCTCAAGCAGCAGAAGTCCGGGATCGTCGACACTTGAGGGGCAGCCGCCGGACGGATCGCGATTCGGTGCCGCTGTCCGTCTCGGGTAACCTCTTCTCGGGGTGGCGCTCTGGAGGCAGGATCGATGGCTCAGATCGTCGTCGGGTCGGTTGATGTCTACGTGATACGGCCGACCCCCCCCGCCTGGCGTGTCCTGACGCTTCAGCGTGCCCTGGACACGCGTTGCCCGGCGGCCTGGGAGACGGTGCACGGCCGCCTGGAGCCGGGTGAGGAGCCCCAGGACGCCGCCGTGCGCGAGGTGCGGGAGGAGACCGGCCTGGCAGTCCAGCGGCTCTACAGCGTGACC
>CAYLPM010000041.1:0-3501 GCA_964385525.1 uncultured Gemmatimonadaceae bacterium | reverse complement strand
CTCGAGCTTGGCCTTGATCTGATTGGCCTCATCCTTCGACACGCCCGTCTTGACCTGCTGCGGGGCGCCATCGACGAGGTCCTTCGCTTCCTTCAGTCCAAGGCCCGTGATCTCGCGAACGACCTTGATGACCTGGATCTTCTTCGCGCCGGCTTCCTTGAGCGTGACCGCGAACTCGGTCTGCTCTTCGGCGGCCGGAGCGGCGGCCGCGCCGGCTCCACCGCCGGCGGGGGCTGCGCCAACGGGCGCCGCCGCGATCGTCACGTTGAAACGGTCCTTGAAGGCCTCGATCAGCTCGGCGAGCTCGAAGACCGACATGTTGCCGATTGCCTCGAGAATCTCGTCCTTGCTCAGCGTCGCGTTCGCCATCGTTACTGTCTCCTCGGTCAATCCCAGGCGATCCTGGGCAGGGTGATCAGGCTGTTCGCCTGGGCGGCGGTGTCCCGCTCCACGGTGCAGCCGGTCCACGCGGACCGGCAATGAATCACTTTCAGGCGCCCTCGCGCTGCGTCCGCAGCGCCTCGAGCGCACCCGCAAACATGTAAAACATGCCGTTCAGCGCGCCGACGAACGCGGCCATCGGCGCCTGGAATCCGGCGCCCAGCTCGGCGAGCATCTGTTCGCGCGAGGGCATCGTCGCGAGCTTCGTGACCTGCGCCTCGTCGATCGCCTGGCCGTCGAGCATTCCGCCCTTGAACACGGGCTTCTGCTCGTTCTCCTTCGCGAAGTCGGTGATCAGCTTCGCCGCCGTGACGGGATCCCCGGTGACGACGAGGCCGGTGGGTCCGCGCAGCCGGGTTCCCATGAGACCGCTCTCGTTCACTGCCCGCAGCGCCAGCGTGTTCTTGATGACCACGTACTCGACGCCGGCGCGACGGAGGCGGCGGCGCAGCTCGGTCATCCGCTTCACGTTCAGGCCGGTGAAGTCGGTGAAGTAGAGCGCCTTCGCGCCCTCGATCTTGTCTCTGAGCTCGGTGACGAGCTGCTCCTTGTCGGCTCTCTTCATCGCTCGTTACCGGTACGGGGTGGTGTCGACGATGACGCCCGGGCCCATCGTGCTCGAGACCGCGACGTTGCGCACGTACACGCCCTTGGCCGCCGACGGCTTGGCGCGGACGATCTGGTCCATGAACGCGGTGAAATTGCTTTCCAGTGACTCGAGCGGGAACGAGACCTTGCCGATGGGCGCGTGCACGTTGCCCGCCTTGTCGACGCGGAACTCGATCTTGCCGGCCTTCACCTCGCGAACGGCGCGGGCGACATCGAATGTGACGGTGCCCGCCTTGGGATTCGGCATGAGGCCGCGCGGACCGAGGACGCGGCCGAGCTGACCGACCTGTCCCATCTGGTCGGGCGTGGCGATCATGACGTCGAAGTCGAGCCAGCCGTCCTTGATCTTCTGAATCAGCTCGCTGCCGACGAAATCGGCGCCGGCCCCTTCGGCCTCGCGCGCCTTGTCGCCGACGGCGATCACGGCCACACGAACGCTCTTCCCTGTTCCCGCGGGAAGGACGACGGTGCCTCGCACGATCTGATCGGCGTGCCGCGGATCGACGCCGAGGCGCACCGCGACCTCCACGGTCTCATCGAACTTGGCGAACGCGGATCCCTTGACCAGCTCCAGCGCCTGGCGCGCCTGATACTGGATGGCGCGGTCGACGCGCTCCGCCGCCGAGCGGTACTTCTTGCCGTGGGCGGGCATCAGTCGACGACCTCGACGCCCATCGAGCGCGCCGCGCCGGCGATCATCGCCATCGCGGAATCGATGTTCTCCGTGTTCAGATCGGGGAGCTTGATCTCCGCGATCTTGCGCAGCTGCGCCTTCGTGACGGTCCCCACCTTGTTGCGGTTGGGCTGGCCGGATCCCTTGTCGATGCCCAGCTCCTTCTTGAGCAGGATCGCCGCCGGCGGCGTCTTCGTGATGAAGGTGAACGACTTGTCGGCGAAGATCGTGATCTCGACCGGCAGAATGGTGCCGGCTTCCTTCTGCGTCCGTGCGTTGAACTCCTTCACGAACGACATGATGTTGATGCCCTGCGGGCCGAGCGCCGTCCCGACCGGGGGCGCCGGCGTGGCCTGCCCGGCCGGAATCTGCAGCTTGTCGAATCCCACGACCTTCTTTGCCATTGTGCATCCTTGCCGTTGTCGCGCGTGTCGCGCGGTCGAACTCCCACATTGGAATTAGCGTCGCTGTGGTCGGCGACGGACAACGACGACTACCTCGAATACTTCGTACTGCGTGCTGCTCGAGCCGCATGGATGCCACTGCTGCCGGCACACGTGGCCCTGACGCCACTCGAGCAGTTCGGAGTACGCAGTACGTGTCGTCTTCAGTACGACTTCAACTGCAGATAATCCAGCTCCACGCTCGTCGGCCGGCCGAAGAGGCTGACCGAGACCCGGACCTTGCCCTTGTCCACGATCACCTCTTCCACCGTACCGTTGAAGTCGGTGAACGGCCCTTCCGTGATCGCGACCGCCTGACCGACGAGGAACGGGATCTCCTCCTTCGGCTCCTCCTGCTCCGCCTCGTCCGCGATCCCGAGAAGGCGGTTGACCTCATCCGGCCGCAGCGGCATCGGCAGCCGGTCGTGGCCGACGAACTTGATCACGCCCTGAATGCTGTTGATGACGTGGAGCGTCTCCTCGTTCATCATCATCTCGACGAGCACGTACCCCGGGTACAGCTTGCGCTCGACGTTCACCTTCTTGCCGTTCTTGATCTCGACCACTTCCTGCGTCGGCACCAGCGCCTGGCGGATCGGCCGTTCCTCCGGTGACCTCGCATCCTGTTCGAGCTTCCGCTGGATGAGCGACCGGACCTTGTTCTCGTGGCCGGCCGTAGTCTGGATGGCGTACCAGCGGTGCTCCACGATCAGCTCACGCAAAGAGGGACGGGATCAGCCGCACGAGCAGGGTCTGCAGCACGAAGTCCATCAGCGTGATGATCACGCCGACGAGGAGCACGAAGATGAGAATGCCGATCGTGGCCGACCGGATCTGAGGCTGGTCGGGCCAGGTCACGCGCTTCAGTTCGGCCACCACTTCGTGATAGAAGGTGCGCAGCCTGACGAAGACATTCGGGCGCGCGGCGTCGACGGCCATCTACTTCGTTTCCTTGTGCAGCTGGTGCTTGTCGCAGCGCGGGCAGTACTTCTTCCACTCGACGCGCTCCGGATGGAGGCGCTTGTTCTTCGAGGTGAAGTAATTGCGGTTCTTGCACTCGCTGCACGCCAGAATCACTTTGTCCCGGGGCATTCAGTACCGTCCTCTCTCGCCAAACTGCGAACGTCGAAGTGGTCAGTGCTCAGCCGTCAGTGGTCAGAAGCCTGCTTCCGTACGCCGCCGTCACCGAGCACCGACGGCTGAGCACCGACCACTTCGCGGTTCCGTCGCGCCCCCGCGCGGCGGAGTCTACTTCAGAATCTTGGTGACGACGCCGGCGCCGACGGTGCGGCCGCCCTCGCGGATCGCGAAGCGCAGCCCCTCGTCCATCGCGAT
>CAYLPM010000040.1:0-2858 GCA_964385525.1 uncultured Gemmatimonadaceae bacterium | reverse complement strand
GCCCGTTCCACTCGTCGCGCTCGAGCCGGAACGCGACGTCCAGCTGCATCCCGGGGGCGAGTGAGGGCGCGAGCGCGGCCATGCCCCATCCGAGCGCGTCGAGCGAGACGCTACCATCGGCCAGCCGCAGGCGCAGTCCCTCCTGGCCCCGGCCGACGACACGTGGCGCGCCCTGCAGCCGTACGCCGCGGACCATGAGGACAGGCGAGGGATTGCCGACGCCGAACGGTTCGAAGTGCCGCAGCAGCGTCTCCATCTCCGCGCTCGCGGCGCCGAGCGGGACCTCGAGATCGATCCGCACGACGGGAGTGAGGTCGTCCTCCACCAGCCGCGACCGCGCGACCGCGTTGAAGCGCTCGGCGAAGTTCGGGATGCGATCGCGCGCGATCGTGATCCCCGCCGCCGCGCGATGCCCGCCGTAACGGAGCAGCAGGTCGCTGCACTCCCCGAGACCCGCGTGCAGGTCGAAGGCGGGTATCGAGCGGCCGGAGCCCTTTCCGACCCCGTCGTGGATCGCGATGAGGAGCGTCGGCCGTCCGAACTCCTCGACGAGGCGCGAGGCGACGATCCCGATCACTCCCGGATGCCATCCCTCCTGCGCGAGCACGAGTCCCCAGGTCTCGTCGAGGTCGATCGACGCGACGAGCTCGCGCGCCCGCGCCAGCGTCATTCGGTCGATGTCCTGCCGCTTGCGATTGAGCTCCTCGAGCTCGCGCGCGATGTAGTTGGCCGCCGACTCGTCCTCGGTGGTGAGGAGCTCGACGCCGCGCAGCGCGTTGCCGAGGCGCCCCACGGCGTTGAGTCGCGGGGCGAGCACGTAGCCGATGCGCCCCGCCGTGAGGGGCTTGCCCTCGAGCCCGGCCGCCCGGATGAGGGCGCGCAGGCCGACGTTCCGCGACTCCGCCATCAGCTTGAGCCCGTAGCGCACGAGCACGCGGTTCTCGCCACGCAGCGGCGCGATGTCCGCGACGGTCGCGAGCGCGACGAGGTCGAGCATCCCGAAGATCGGGTTCTCGCTCGCGCCGAGGGCGCGGGCGACGCCGAGCGCCAGCTTGAACGCGACTCCGACCGCGGCCAGATCCTTGTCGGGGTAGTCGCACCCGGGCTGTCGCGGGTTGAGCACGGCGAGACACTCGGGGAGCGGGCCGCCGGGCAGATGGTGGTCGCTCACGATCACATCGATGCCACTCTCGCACAGCACGCGCACGGGCTCGCGCGCGCTCGTGCCGCAGTCGCACGTGATGACCACGCGCGCGCCCGCGCGCTTCGCCGCCTCGACGCCCGCCATCGTGAGGTCGTAGCCATCCTCGAGGCGACGAGGGATGAAGGGAACGACGGTAGCGCCCATGCCGCGCAGCGCGCGCGTGAGCAGCGTCGTGGAACAGATTCCATCGACGTCGTAGTCACCGTGCACCAGGATCGTCTCGCCGGCGCGAATGGCGGCGACGATCCGCTCGACGGCGCGCTCGAGGCCGGCCATCAGCAAGGGGTCGTGCAGGAGCTCGAGCCGCGGCCGGAGGAACCGCTTGGCGACATCGGACGTCGGGTACCCGCGCGCGACGAGCAGCCGGCAGATGGGCTCGGGGAGATGCAGCGCCGCGGCGAGCGCGTCGATGCCGTCGGTGCCGGAGTGCACCGGCTCGGGCAGCGCCCAGCGCGGCTGCACGCGAACGGGAGGCGGCGAGACAGTCACGGAGGAAAGCTACGGAGCCGGCGCGGCCGGTACAAGCATCGTTCCGACGCGCGGGGGCGCATGATCGGACAGGAGCGCTCGGCGCGGATCACGGATCACTTCGCCGTCAGCTCGCCGCGACCTCCACCGCGTAGAGCAGCACACCGCACGCCTCGCACGGTTCGATGTCGCCGCTCCGCAGCATCTGACTTCGTCGCTGGAGCGGGATCACCGTGTCGCAGTTGCCGCACGAGGCCGCGCGGAGGGCGAACAGCGCGTCGTCGCTGCGGCGGGCGTGAATCCGGTCGTAGCGGCTCAGCAGCGGACGCGGAACGCGGCGCGCGGCACCCTCGCGCTTCATGCGCGCGAGGCGCAGCTCTTCCTCGATCCCGCGCCGCTCCTCGGCGATCGCGGAGCGCTCGCTCTCCTGCCGTTCGGCGATCTCGGCCAGCGAGAACTCGTGCGCCTCGAGCGCCTGCCGCAACTCGCTCGCGCGGTGCTCGACGCCATCGACGGCCATCTGGTCCTGCGTCACGAAACGCTTGACCTGCTCGACCTGCGACATCGCCGCCGACGCCTCGCGCTGGTTGCGCACCGTCTCTAGCTGCGCGACGCTGCGGTCCTGCAGCGAGCGGTGCTCGCCCAGCCGGCGGTGCAGCTCGGCGAGCTTCGCCTCCTCGGCGGTCAGCGACTCGCGCGCCTTGCGCGCGTGCGACTCCACCGCGCCCCGCGCCCGCTCGAGCGACTGGAGTCTCGGCTCCAGCTCGGCGAGCCGCGACTCCAGTCCCCGGATCACCCGATCATCCTCCTGCACTGCCAACAACGCTTCGATGTCCGCTTGCACGATCCCCCCATAGAAGTGTCACGAACGAGTCTTGCCGAACCAGCGCGAGGCGGCCACGCCAATGGCCTCCATGTCCTTGATCTCCTTCTGGATTTGTCGCTTCCGTAGAATTATCGCGTCGTGCTCCGACGACGTCGCAATCGCGAGATCGCGCGACAGACTCTCCTGCTCGTCCTCCAGGTCGCGAATGTGCAGCTTCGCGAGAGAATGCGCGACCGTCTTCACCGGATCGATCTGTGCATCGGGCTCCTGGAGCAGCACCTGCATCGCCTGGACCGCCTCGTCATCCAGTGCCCGCTCCAGCGCCTCCACCGTCGTGTCCGACCCCTGCTCGAGGAGTGC
>CAYLPM010000039.1:0-3163 GCA_964385525.1 uncultured Gemmatimonadaceae bacterium | reverse complement strand
GCTGGCTGATGAGCGTCGGTCGGCTGAAGCCGGGCGTGACCCGGGAGGAGGCGCAAGCGCGCCTCCGTACATTCGGCGAACGTCAGCAGGCCGAAGACGCGCTGCTCGGTCGTGAGCTCGCGGATGCGAGGGTGGTGCCGGCGACGACGGCGGCCGCGTCAGCCGGCAGCGGCCCCGGCGCGGGCGACTTCGCGCTGCTCATGCTCGGCGTCGTCGGACTGACGCTGCTCATCGCGTGCGCGAACGTCGCCGGACTGCTGCTGGCCCGCGCGACGCGCCGGCAGAAGGAGATCGCGGTGCGCCTCGCGCTCGGCGCCGGACGCGCGCGACTCGTCCGCCAGCTCCTCACCGAGAGCGTCGTCCTCGGCGCCGCGGGCGCGGTCGCGGGCGTTGCCGTCGCCGCGCTCGCGCTGCCGATCATCTCGAGTGTGACGGTGCCGGGCGTCGGCACCATCGAGCTGATGGAAGCCCGCATCACGCTTCGCATGCTCGGTGTCGCGGCGGCACTCGGCGTCGCGTGCGCGATGACGTTCGGTCTCGTTCCGGCTCTGCAGGCGTCGCGGCTCACGCTCGTGTCCGCGCTGAAGGATCTGGCGGGGTCGACGCGCGGAGCACGCGGGCGGCTGCGGACGGCGGTCATCGTCGCGCAGCTCGCGCTCTCGCTCGTGCTGCTGACGGGCGCGGGCCTGTTCCTCCGCAGTCTCGGTGCGGCGGTCGGTACGGAGACCGGCTACGACACCGGCCGCATCGCCGTCGCGCTGATGAACGTCGGCTTCCAGCGCTACGACTCGCTGCGCGCGGATCGGTTCTACGCCGACCTGCACGAGCGCCTGTCGCGGCGGCCCGACGTGCGGTCGGTGAGCTGGACACTGACGCTCCCGCTCACCGGCAACCGCAACAGGTTCATTTTCCGTGTGCCGGATCCCGGCGCCGACACGCTGCAGCGCGCGACGCTCGGCGCGAATGGCGTCGGCCCCGGCTACTTCGCCACAATGGGCGTGCCACTCGTGCGCGGACGCGACATCCAGGCGAGCGACGACCGCCGGGCACCGCGCGTCGCCGTGGTGAACGAGACGATGGCACGGCGCTTCTGGCCCGCGGGCGATGCGCTGGGCGCGCACTTTCTGCTCGGGCGCGATGAGGTCACGATCGTCGGCGTCGCGCGCGACGCGCGCTACGTGTCGCTGGACGAGGACCCGAGCCCGCACGTGTTCCTGCCTGCCGCTCAGTCGCCGATCGGGCTGACCGACAACGTCGTCGTGGTCGCGCGCGCGCGAGGTGATCCGTCCGCGATCGCCCCAGTCCTGCGCGCGGAGGCGCGTGCGCTGGATCCGGACGTGCCGGTACTCGAGGCCACGACCTTCGAGCACGTGATCTCGCAGCTGGTGCTCCCGCAGCGCGTGGTGGCGTCGCTGCTGGGGATCCTCGGAGCCCTCACGCTCGCTCTCGCCGCCGTGGGGGTCTACGGCGTCATGGCGTATCTCGTGGCGCAACGGACGCGCGAGCTGGGCATTCGCCTCGCGCTCGGCGCGTCCCGAACGAACGTGCTGCGGGTCGTGCTCGGGCGCAGCGCGCTGCTCATCGGCGCCGGTCTCGCGATCGGCCTCGCCCTGGCCTTCGCCGCGGCGCGGGCGATCGCGAGCTTCCTCTACGGCGTGGGTGCGGCGGACCCGCTCGCGTTCGCCGGGAGTGCGCTGCTGCTGGGTGGCGCGGCCTTCCTGGCGAGTCTGATTCCGGCGCGCCGGGCGACGCGCATCGCGCCAACGGAGGCGTTGCGGGCGGAGTAGCGGGCGCGGAAGCCTCGCGAACCGAGGTTCGTCAGTCCTCCTTCTGCCCGAATATCGCCATGTCCGAGCTGTGCCCTGGCGCGACCTTCTTCTCCGGGTAGAGCCAGTGCACCGCCTGGTTCACGGCGATCGACCCCTCCGCAAACCCCGTCGCAATGAGCTCGAGCTTCCCCGGATACGTCGCGATGTCGCCCGCGGCGTAGATCCCGGGACGCCCGGTCTCCATCGCGCTCGACACCACGATCTTCTTCTTCTCGAGGGTGAGCCCCCACTCGGCGAGCGGACCGAGGTCGCTCACGAAGCCGAGCATCGGGAGTATCACGTCGCAGTCCACCAGCACCGTCTCCTTAGTCCTGGTGTCGCGTAGCGTGATGGCCTTCAGGCGATCGCCCGAGCCGTTCCCCTCGATCGCGGCCAGCTCGTGGAAGGTGAGCAGGCGACCGCGGCCCGCCTCACAGGCGGCGCACACCTCGGCGATCGTCGCGGCGTGGGCGCGGAAGCGATCGCTCCGGTGCACCAGCGTCACCGCCGACGCGCGATCGAGGAGCTGGTGCGCCCAGTCGAAGGCCGAGTCGCCGCCGCCGATGATGACGATCCTGCGATCGCGGAACTCCTCCGGGTCCAGCACCCGATCGAAGATCCCCCGGCCGTACCAGGCCTCGGCGAACGGCTGCGGGAGCTTGCGCGGCGAGAAGGCGCCGATTCCGGCGGCGATCACGATCGAGCGCGTCGGAAAGCGGTCGGTCCCCGTGACGAGGACGAAGTGATTCCCGTCCTCTTCGAGAGCGACGATGCGTTGATTCAGGTGGACGACGTCCGGCGTCCCGGGCGGCGTGAACTGCATCGCCTGCTCGGTCAGGGAGCGGACGAGATCCTTGGCCAGGACCTTCGTCAGGCCCGCGACATCGAAGATGTATTTCTCCGGATACAGCGCGGTGAGCTGGCCGCCGAGCTCCGGCAGTGCATCGATGATGCGCGCGCTCGCTCCGCGCATGCCGGCATAGAACAGCGCAAAGAGTCCGGTGGGACCGCCGCCGATGATCGTGATGTCCTTGATGTCGTGAACCATGACGAAAAATAGTATAGCCGGCTTCGCGGGGGAGCGGGGAGCGCCGTCCCCGGCGCGGTCCGGCGGCCTCGCTGTCACCCCGAGTACCGGTCGCAGGATCACACGATCCACATACCGCCACGCC
This sequence comes from uncultured Gemmatimonadaceae bacterium, assembly GCA_964385525.1. Lineage (GTDB taxonomy): Bacteria > Gemmatimonadota > Gemmatimonadetes > Gemmatimonadales > Gemmatimonadaceae > DATKCV01. Next base: position 183 of record CAYLPM010000039.1, on the reverse strand, counting down.
CGCAAACCGGTAGCGGCGCGGCGCCCGGTGGCACCACAGCCCCTGTCGTGAGAGTGGACTCCAAATGGAACGCCTGACCGCCGATGATCCGATCCTCGAGTACCGCGGCACCTTCCGGCTCATCCGGAAGATCGCGGAGGGCGGCATGGCGACGGTGTACGAATCCGAGCAGCTCGGGCCGGC
>CAYLPM010000038.1:0-25890 GCA_964385525.1 uncultured Gemmatimonadaceae bacterium | reverse complement strand
CGACGTGGAGCCCGACACGCTGAGTGAAACGGCGATCGCCGAGGCGGTCGCATCGATCTTTTCCGAGCCGGAGTTCGATCGCTCCATTCGGGAGACGATCTGGCAGCGCGTCCTCGGCGTGATCAGCGACTTCGTCGGCGCCCTCCGTTCCATGGCGAGCACCGATCGCGAGCTGTTCTGGCTCGTGATCGTGCTGCTCGCGCTCGTGCTCGCCGCGCTGTTCGCGCGCGCCGGCTATCTGCTCTACGTACGCAGCGTGCGCGGGGCGGCCCTGCCGGGTGAGCGCCGCGACCTGACTCGCGCCCGCGGCCGCGACCCGCTGCTGGTCGCGCAGGAGGAGGCGGCACGCGGCAACTTCACCGATGCCGCGCACGCGCTCTATCTCGCGCTCCTCGAGGCCCTCGCGCGACGCGAGCAGGTGCGCCTGCATCCCTCCAAGACGATCGGCGACTACGTGCGAGAGCTGCGCGCGCGCTCGTCGTCGGTGTTTGCGCGCTTCCGCGAGTTCGCGCGCTCGTACGAGGTCGTGGTCTACGGCATCGGCACGTGCGACCGCGAGAGGTGGGAGCGGCTCAGCGAGCTCGCGCAGCCGATTCTGCAGCCGGCGGCATCGTCGTGAGCGACACCAGCCCGCTGATCGATCGGCTGCTCTCGCCGAAGGTCGTCTTCGGCGCCCTCCTCGCGCTGATCGTGCTGACGTTGATCTGCACGCCGGAGATCGACCCGGGGCAGGAGGAGTCCCGACTCACCACGTACTCGAACGATCAGGAGGGGGCCCGCGGGTTGTATCTGCTCGCCGAGCGGCTCGGATGGCCCGTGGAGCGTCGCATCACCCACCTGCGGACGACGCTCGACACCGCGGCGACCTACGCGGTGCTGGCGCCGGTGACCGGTTTCACCGCCAGCGAGGTGAACCGCCTGCTGGAGGCGGTGCGCGCGGGTGCGTCGCTCCTCTACGTGATCCCATTCGGCGGCTCGCCGCTCACCGACTCGCTCCAGCTCGAGCCGACGGCAGTCTCGTTCCGCGGACTGTCGGCGCCCGACGATCCACCGCCACTCGCGAGCGAACAGTACGAGCGGTTCGCGGATCTCTACGATGGCGTCCCGCGGCGTGCGCTCGAGCAGAAGGGCCCGCGTCACGGCGATACGCGGATCTTCGTGGCGGCCGTCGGGTTCGGCGACTCGCTCGGTCTGCCCGTCGTGATCGGCCTGCCGCTGGGCGCGGGCCGCATCGTCGCGGTCGCCGACCCGGCGCTCCTGCGGAACGACGTCATTCGCGACGGCGACTACGCGCTCCTGCCGGTGCGGGTGCTGGAATGGTTGTCGCCCGGCGAGCGCCGGCGGATCGTGTTCGACGAGTTCCACCAGGGGTTCGGTGAGCATCCGAGTCTCTTCCGCGCCGTGCAGCGCCTGCTCCTTGGGACGCCGCCCGGCCGCGCGATCGGGACGCTCGGGGTCGCCCTGCTCCTGCTGCTCGTGGCGGCGGCGACGCGCGCCATCCCGCCGCGCGCGCTCCGGCGCATCGAACGGCGCTCGCCGCTGGAACACGTGGGCGCACTCGCCCGCGCGTACGAGCAGGTGAGCGCGACCCGGCTCGCCGCGCGGCGGCTCGTGCACGGGGTACGCCGCCGCCACGCTACCGGCGCCGCCCGCGCGCTCGATGACGAGTCCTGGCTGCGCGCACTCGTCACGCGCCATCCCCAGCTCGCGCCCGACGTCGACCGCACGATCGTCGCGCTGCACCGCAACGTTCCGCCGGCCGACTTTCTCGGCGTCGGCCAGTCCATCGCCCACATCGACAGGACACTCGGCACGTGATGTCAGCCACTGAGGTCAGCGAGACGCTCGGCAGGATCCGCGACGCCGTCGCGACGCGCGTCGTCGGTCAGGACACCGCGATCGAGGAGGCGCTGGTCGCGTTCCTCGCGCGCGGTCACGCCCTGCTCGAGGGCGTGCCCGGCACGGCGAAGACGATGCTCGTGCGCGCGCTCGCCGGAGCGCTCAACGCGCGCTTCGGGCGCATCCAGTTCACCCCCGACCTGATGCCCTCGGACATCACCGGCGTCAACATCCTCGGCGAGAGCGGTCAGCGTTTCGAGTTCCACCCGGGCCCCATCTTCACGGACCTCATGCTCGGCGACGAGATCAATCGCGCGCCGGCGAAGACGCAGGCCGCGCTGCTCGAGGCGATGCAGGAGCGACAGGTCACCGTCGATGGCGTGCGGCACCCGCTGGGCGATCTCTTCACCGTGTTCGCGACGCAGAATCCCATCGAGTACGAGGGCACGTATCCGCTCCCCGAGGCACAGCTCGACCGGTTCCTGCTCAAGATCCGGGTGCCGTACCCGGAGAAGGAAGCGGAGCTGAAGATCCTCCAGAACTACGCCGGCGGCTTCGACGCCGAGCGTCCGGAGGATGTCGTGCCGCCGCCCGTGCTCGATGCGGACCAGTGCCGGCTGCTGCGCGCCGCAGTGGAGCGCGTGCGGGTGGCGACGGAGGTCCAGGAGTACATCGCCAACGTCGTGCGGGCGACGCGCGAGGAGCCGGCGCTCACGCTCGGCGGTTCGCCGCGCGCGACGGTGGCCCTGTTCCGGATCTCGCGCGCGGCGGCGCTGCTCGCCGGACGCGACTTCGTGACGCCGGACGACGTGAAGGACTACGTGCTCCCGGTCCTGCGGCACCGTGTGGTGCTGGCGCCGGAGCTCGAGGTGGAAGGTCGCTCGGCGGACGATGTGCTTCAGGGCGTGCTGACGAGAGTGACGGCGCCGCAATGATGGCATCGCCGGCGAGCAGACATCGAGTGGAGGCTCGTCGACGGCGCGATTGCCGCCCTTCCATCGCTGGAAGACTGCCGGCCCCCTCACGCTGCCGGCCTTGACCGACGGCCTCCTCACCCTCGGCCGCCTCGTGCTCCTCCTCGTCATCGGCGGGGCGGTGTACTGGCTCATCGGGATGCAGCGCTATTCGGCCACTCGACGGCTCGCGCTGCTCGCCGCGCTGGCGGCGCCGCCGTGGCTGTTCTCCGCGACGACGCCCGGGCTGCTCGCCGCCGCCGCCATCTCGCTGGCGGTTGCGAGCGCCGCGATCCTCGACGCGATCCTCCTCCCATCGCGGACCCGACTGATCGTGACGCGCGAGCTCCCGCCGACGGTCGGCGTCGGCGATCGCGCAGAGGGCGCGTATCACGTCCGTTCTCGATGGCCGAGGAGAGTACGCGTTTCGCTGCACGACCGGCTGCCGCGAGCGGTCGAGCGGATCGCCGGCGCCTCGGGAAGCCGGATGCTGACTCCGGGCGATGAGCTTCTGTTCCCGGTCGAGGTCATGGGCCGCGAGCGCGGCGTGCACCGCCTCGGACCCGCGGCGCTCCAGGTGACGGGGACGCTCGGTCTCGTGCAGCGCGTACTGCTCGAAGAGCTCGAGGATGAGATCACCGTCGCGCCATCGCTTGCCGGGGTGCGGCGCTATCGCCTGCTGGCGCTCCAGCACCGGCTGCAGGACGCCGGCGTTCGCAACATTCGCAGGCGCGGCGAGGGGACGACGTTCGCCAACCTTCGCGAGTACTCGCGGGGCGACGATCCGCGCCACGTGGACTGGAAGGCGACCGCGCGGCGCCGCAAGCTCATCACGCGCGAGTTCACGATCGAGCAGGGGCAGACGGTGATGATCGCGATCGACGCCGGCCGTCTGATGACCCAGCTCTCCGGTCCCTGGTCGCGCTTCGAGTACGCCCTCTCGGCCGCGCTCGTCCTGGCCGATGTCGCGGTGCACTCCGGCGACCGCGTCGGGCTGATCCTGTTCGATGATGAGGTGCGCGCCTTCGTTCCGCCCGCGCGCGGCGGAGCCGCGCTCCAGGCGATCCGGGAGGCACTGATCCCCGCGACCGCGAGCCTCGTGGAGCCCGACTACGCGGCCGCGTTCCGCACACTGGCGGCGCGCCACCGCCGGCGCTCGCTGGTCGTCGCCTTCACTGACGTGATCGATCCGCGCGCCTCGAACGCGCTGATCGCGCACACGATGCGGAGCGCCGCCCGCCATCTCCCGGTGATCGTGGCCCTGCGCAATGATGAGCTGGTGGCCGCGGCGTCACCCGTCGAGCGCGCCAGCACGAGCGCCCTCTATCGGGCCGCGGCGGCCGAGGAACTGGTGAGCGCGCGCGAGGCCGCGCTGCAGCGCATGCGGCAGGCGGGCGTCTCCGTGGTCGACACGAGCCCGCAGCGGATGGCGGCGGCGGTGGTCAATCGATACCTGGAGATCAAGGCGCGGGCATTGCTTTGAGTCGAGCACCGGCGGGAAACGGCACTGCGGGTGAACGGCGTGTCGGGTGACCGAAAGAGGCGTGCAGAATAACGGCGGGACACCCGGAAGCGTGAAGGGTCAACTGCGTGCTGATTGGTTACGGCGTGCACGTCGTTTACGCAGTAACAAATCGACACGCCGTTGACTCGACACGCTTCCAGGTGTCCCGCCGTCCACCGACACGCCCCTTTCGGTCACCCGACACGCCTTCACCCACGCTGTTCACGAGCTCGACGTGGCCGCCGTGCCCTCTCGCTCGTACCTTTCCCGAATGCCCGCCCCGCCCCGCCGCATCCTCCTCGCCGACGCCGACGCCTTCTTCGTCGCCGTGGCGCGCATGGTCGATCCGGATGGCGCCGGACGGGAGCCTCTCCTCATCGTCGGCGGCACGCGCGAAAGCCGCGGCGTCGTCTGCTCCGCATCCTACGAGACCCGCCGGTTCGGCGTGCGCTCGGCCATGCCCATCACGCAGGCGTTGCGCCTCTGCCCGGAGGCGATGTGCGTCCCGGTGCCACGCAAGGCGTGCGGCACGAAGAGCCGCGAGATTCGCGCCGTGCTCGAACGCTACGCTCCCCTGGTCGAGGGCGCGAGCATCGATGAGTGGTACATGGATCTCGCCGGGACGGAGGGGCTCTACCACCACGAGCCCCTCGCCGAAACGGCGCGCCGCATCCGCGAGGCCGTTCGGGAAGAGACCGGTCTTTCCGTTTCGATCGGCGGCGGCACGGCGAAGCTGATCGCGAAGCTGGCCGTGGAGCGCGCGAAGCCGAAGCCGGGAACCGATGCGACCGGAGTGCTCGTCATCGACCCGGGCAAGGAGGAGGTCTTTCTGCGCGGCATCGCGCTCGCCGAGATCCCGCTCGTCGGCCCACGCTTTCAGGAGCGGTTGGCGAAGCTGGGGATGCGCACGGTGCCCGACGTCCTTCAGTACGACCTCGCGACACTCGGCCGCTGGCTCGGTGAACGCGAAGCGCGATGGCTCCACGACCGCGTGCGCGGCATCGATCGCGGCGCGGTCGAGCGTCACGCCGACGCGAAGAGCATCAGTCGCGATGAGACGTTTCCGGCGGACATCGCCGAAGACGCGGCGCTCGACCGCGAGCTGCTCGCCCTCGTGGTGCGGGCCGCCTCCGATCTGCGCGGCGAAGGGCTCACCGCGCGCACGATCACGGTCCGGATCCGCGACGCGGACTTCACCACGAGGTCGGCCGCCCGCACGCTGGATCAGGGCGTGATCGCCGACCGGGTGGTCTTCGACGTCGCGCGAACGCTGCTGAAGAAACTGCGCGCCGCGCGCCGCGCGCCCGCACGCCTGCTTGGCGTCGCGCTGTCGTCGCTCTCGGTCGATCCGCACGCCGACCAGCTCGTACTGTTCGAGCGCGCGACCGACGCTGCGGAAACGGAGCGCGACCGCACGCTCGCGCGCGCCGTGGATCGTGTCCGCGCGAGGTTCGGTCCCGACGGCATCGTTCCGGGAGGAGTACAGCGGCGATGATGCCCGGATCCTGGTGCAGGGCGGTCGCCGGGATCCCCGCGTGCGCGACTCACAGCGACTCGATGCGCGCCGCGCTGCGCACCACGGTGCACGGCGTCGCGTGCCTCGCCCTCGCCGCAGCCTGCTCGGCGCGAGACGCCGGCTCCGAGGCGTCGCCCGGCGCACGGAGCGCGACCCCGGATTCGACCGGCGCGCTGGCGCTCTACTGGGTCGATGCCGCGGGCGACACCAGCCGCATTCAGCGCGCGAATCTCGATGGCGACGAGGTCGAGACGCTCATCGACGTCGGGATCGACGGCGCGCGCGGGCTGGCCCTGGATCACGCGGCGGGAACCATGTACTGGGTGACGCGCGAGACGGACCGGCTGCAGCGCGCCAACCTCGACGGGTCGGAGATCGAGACGCTGCTCGCCTCCGGCCTCGACAGCGCGTTCGCGCTGGTGCTCGACACCGTCGGCCGCACGCTGTACTGGACCGACTACGGGGCGAACGTGATCCGCCGCGCGAACACCGACGGCTCGGAGATCGTGGATCTCGTGGCGACCGGACTCGACGCGCCGCGCGGTCTAGCGCTGGACCTCGAGGGCGGCAAGATGTACTGGACCGATCGTGGCACCGACAAGGTGCAGCGCGCGAATCTCGACGGCTCCGACATCGAGGATCTCGTCACCACGGGGCTACTCGAGCCCTACGGTATCGCGGTCGATGCAGCGCGCAACACGCTCTACATCGCCGACGCCGGCACGGGAAAGCTGCTCCGCGCCGATCTCGATGGCCGCAACGTGCGCGACGTGCTCGCCGAGAGCGGCGGGCCGCATCCATCGTACATTGCGCTCGACCTCGAGGCGGGCAAGATGTACTGGAGCGACAACCGCGTGAACACGATCTTCCGTGCGAATCTCGACGGCAGCGCGCGAGAGATCGTGGTCAGCGGGCTCGCCGGGCCGCGGGGGATCGCCCTCGGGAGGCGCTGAGCAGCGACGACGCCGCGAGAGGCATCCCTGCCGCTGGACGACCGACCGTGCCGGGATCTCTGGCGTCGCCCGGCAGAACCGATCAGCGCAGCGGGACTGCCGAAAGGCGGGCCAGCGACCTGTCGCCCGCGTGGAGCGTCAGGGTGTCGCGCTCGACTGACACGCGAGTGGCCTCCTCCAGCGCACGCAGGAACTCCTGCTCCTGTCCCGTTCGCCCGGGGTCGACGCACGCCATGCGCGTAGTCGCGATCGCGCCGAACCGGATGGAATCCCCGTCCAGCGCGAACGGCCCGCGCAGGGTGTTGCACCCGGTGGAACCGGTCACCTGCGCGCTGTCGGCGAGCAACCTGATGTGCGGCTCGAGCTGCCCCGCGACCGGCAGCGCCGGCTGTCCGCCCAGCTCCGCGAGCCTCCAGTAGGTATTGGTGACCTCCGCCGTCATCAGCGTCCGGCCGCAGCCCTCCAGCTCGTGATCGTCCAGTCGAATCGTCACGGCGTGCGTGAACTCCTCGCCACTCATTGCGTCCTGACACGGTAGCGCTTCGACGACCACCGTCAGATCGTGGCCGTCGGCCTGCACGCGATACATCACGACGCCCGCGCTGTCGCGGACCGGCGCCGTCGCCGGAAGCGTGACCTGCGTGCGACCGTAGTCACCGGTGTAGTGGAACGTGCGCCCCTGATCGAGATCGAGCGACCATCCCGGCTCCTGGCCGACGGCGCGGAACTCGACGCCACGCGCACGTGCCTCGTCCCATGGTCGCGAGGAGATGTCCGCGTCCGGCGTCGAGTCGGCGGCTCCCGCGCTCTCCGCGGTGCCGGCGGTCTCCTCCCGCACACCGTTTCGATCGGGCATCGCCTCGTCGACGCATGCGGCACCGCCCAGACTCGTCGCCACGAGGGCGACGCCGAGCAGCAGCCGGCATGTTCTGCTCGCACGGTGCGCAGGATGAACGTGCTGGTGTCGTGCACGGCTCACGGTGTTCCTCTGGTCGCCCTTGTCGTCCGGGCTCCGTACCCGCAGCTTGGAGCCAGGGTCCACTGCGTCGACGAGACGCCGCACGATCGTCGCGAGACCGCGGTGGCCGTCCACTTTCGACCGGGACTTCTCATGTCACGCTCGATCCGCCGATTCGCTCTGGTCGTGATCGCGCCGATGGCGCCGCTGACTCCGCTCGCCCTGAGCGTGGCGCGCGAACTTCCGGCGCAGGCCGCACCTTCCACGAGCCACGCTCCCGGATCCGACGCGACCACCGCGCTCGCTTCCTGGCTTGCAATCCACGCGCCGCCGGGCGATGAGCATCACGCAACCGCGCTGATCGCTCGCACGAACCAGCGCTGGCAGCGCGATGACCTCGGTAACCTCGTCCTGCGTGCCGGTTCGGGACGGCCGCGCCGCGTCGTGGCGTGTGCGCTCGATCACCCATCGCTCGTGATCAGCCAGATCACCGCCGCCGGATACCTGCGCCTCCATCGCGCTGGCAGGTCGCCGCATCCGCTGTGGGAGCAGTTCCACGAGGGACAGCAGATTCTCGTGCTCACCGACGGCGGTCCCGTCCCCGGCGTCGTCGCGATCCCCAACGGCCACTTCTCGCGTCAGCACCGCGGCGATACCGCGGTCGTGACCGCCGACGACCTGTGGGTCGACGTCGGCGTCACCACGCACGATGAGGCGCACGCGCTCGGCATTCGGCTGCTCGATCCGATCGTCCGCGATGTTCCACCCTGGCCGTACGCGGGACACATCGCCGGACCGAATGCGAGCGGCCGCATCGGATGCGCGGCCGTGGGCGCCGCGGCTGCGGCGCCGGCGCCGAGCACCGGCGAAACGATCTACGTGATGGCGATCCAGTGGACCTTCTCGCGCTCCGGGATGAATGCCGCGCTCTCCCGGCTCGGCCCGATCGACCAGCTCGCGGTCGTGGCGCCCGGTCTCGGCCGCGAGGCGCTCGGTGCCGCGGTCGCGCGCCCATCGTTTCTCGCCGCCGACAACATCCCTGCCTCGGTCGCCATGCTCGGCGCGCCGGTCCTGCACGAGGGCACCCTCGTCGAGAGCGTGCGGCTCGACGACGCCGAGGCGCTGCGCGCGGCCGTCGCGCGCGCCGCCGGGCTCGACGCGAGCGCGTCGTATGGATGGGTGATCCTCCCGGCCCCGGTCGCGCAGCGCGCGCGGCGCGCCGACGCGCTGACGCCCGTCGCCGAGCTCCTCGACACGCTCGTCGAGCTGCCCGGCGTGCCGGAGCACGAGCACCGCGTTCGCGATGCCGTGCGCGCCGCGCTCCCCGCGTGGGCGCGCGAGCGCGCGACCGTCGACTCGATAGGCAATCTCGTGGTCAGCGCCGGTCCCGATCGCGACACGGTGCTCGTCGTCGCCCACCTCGACGAAGTCGGGTACACCATCACCGGCATCGCGCGCGATGGCACGGTCTCGCTCCGGACGCGCGGCGGCGTCATACCCTCCGCGTGGGAAGGTCAGCCCGCGCTGCTGCACTTCGACCCGCCATCGGACGCGAGCGCGGCGCGGCCGTCGCTCCCGGGCATCTTCCTGCCACGCGACGATCGCCCGAGCACCCGCCGCCCCGATGCGGTGCGCGCGTGGTTCGGCATGGACTCGGCGGCGCTCGCCGCCGCCGGAGTGCGCCCGGGCCTCGGCGTCACCGCCTACAAGCGCGGGCTGCGACTCGGCGCGACGCGCTTCACCGCCCGCGCACTTGACGACCGCGCCGGAACGACGGCGCTGATCCTCGCACTGCGGCGCATCGATCCCGCGCGGCTCCCGCACAAGGTGATCTTTGCATGGTCGGTCGCCGAAGAGGGCGGACTGGTGGGGGCGCGCGCGATGGCCGATCGATTCGGGCCGACACTCCGGCGGGTGCACGCCGTCGACACGTTCGTGTCGTCCGACACGCCACTCGAGTCGCCGCACTTCGCGTACGCGCCGCTCGGCGCGGGCCCGGTGATGCGGGGATTGGACGATGGGATGATCTCTCCACGCGCGGAGCGCGGTCGAATTCTCGCGATCGCGCGCGACGCGGGTATTCCGATCCAGGTCGGCACGACGCACGGCAGCACTGACGGTACCGTGTTCGTGCGGTGGGGCGCGCCGAACGTCGGATTGTCGTGGCCCGGTCGCTACTCGCACTCACCGGCGGAGCTGCTGGACCTGCGCGATCTGGATGCGCTCGCCAAGCTCGTCGCCGCGGTGGCGACGGCGCCGGCGCGCTGAACCGGCCGATCCCTCGCCGCACCGCGCTACCGGGATTCCGGCACTCTCCTCCGTCGAGAGGGTCTGTCCGTCGAGAGGGTTCCCCGCCTCACCTGTCCGGCGTCTCCGGCGGCCGCTCCGGATTCTCGACGGGAACGCCCGGCGACGGGCTGTCCGGCGGCAGGTTGACGCGCCGCACCGGCGGCCCCGGATCGTGCCACGGTGTGGGCTCGGGATCGGGGCCGGGAGTGGGGTCGGGTCCAGGCTGCTCGGGCGCCTCTGATGGCATGCGATACTCCGCTGTCGATGTCGCCGCTTGCACCGCAGGAATCGCGCGCAGACGCCGGTTCGAGCCCGCGGACGCCAGGTGCGGTGCGAGACGCCACGCCGGTGATGCTCTCCGGCGCGTTGCGCTCCTTGACTCCCGCACCGGACTTGGCCAGCGTGCGATCGCGCGCCAGCTCTCGCACCCGGAGAGTGCGCTCGATCACATGCGGTGATCGTCGATGGCGCGAGCCGACTTCCCGACCGCCGATGCATCACGATCCGCTCCTCCGCGCTGCTTCTTTCGCGCTCGTGCTCGTCCTGGCCGCCTGCGTCACCACTCCGCCAGGGTCCGCGACCCCCGATGCCCCGATGTACGACGTCCTGATCCGCGGCGGCACGATCTACGACGGCAGCGGCGGCCCGGCCCGCGTCGCCGATCTCGCCATCCTCGGGGACAGCATCGCCGCGATCGGCGACCTGCGCGTCGCGGCCGCCCGCCGTACGGTCGACGCCACCGGTCTCGCCGTCGCGCCCGGCTTCATCAACATGCTGAGCTGGGCCACCGAATCGCTGCTGCACGACGGTCGTGCGCAGAGCGACATCCGCCAGGGCGTGACGCTCGAGATCTTCGGCGAAGGCTCGTCCATGGGTCCGCTCAACGAGTCGATGAAAGTCGAGATGCGCGAGTCGCAGGGCGACCTGAAGTTCGATGTCGCCTGGACGACGCTCGGCGAGTACCTCGAGCACCTCGAGCGGCGAGGCGTGTCCGTCAACGTCGCGTCCTTCATCGGCGCCACCACGGTGCGCATCCACGAGCTCGGCGAGATCGACCGCGCGCCGACACCGGCGGAGCTCGCGCGCATGCAGGCGCTCGTGCGGCAGGCGATGGAGGAGGGCGCACTCGGCGTGGGCTCGTCGCTCATCTACGCGCCCGCGTTCTACGCCCGAACGGACGAACTGGTCGCGCTCGCGCGTGCCGCGGCACCGTACGGCGGGATGTACATCTCGCACATGCGCAGCGAGGGCAATCGCCTGCTGGAGGCCGTCGACGAGCTGCTCACGATCGCGCGCGAAGGCGGCGTGCCGGCCGAGATCTATCATCTGAAGGCGGCGGGGCGCGAGAACTGGCCGAAGCTCGATGCGGTCATCCGCAAGGTGGATTCGGCGCGCGCGGCCGGACTCCGCATCACCGCCGACATGTACACCTACACGGCCGGCGCGACGGGGCTCGATGCCTCGATGCCGCCGTGGGTGCAGGAAGGCGGGTACATCGAATGGGCCGAGCGACTGCGGGATCCGGAGATCCGCGAACGCGTCGCGCGCGAGATGCGCACGCCGACCGACGAGTGGGAGAATTTCTTCACGGCGGTGGAATCGCCCGAGCAGATCATCCTCGTCGGCTTCCGCAACGACTCCCTCAAACCGCTCACTGGCCGGACGCTCGGCGAGGTCGCGCGGATGCGCGGCACGTCGCCAGAGGAGACGGCGATGGATCTCGTGATCCAGGACGGGAGCCGGGTCGGCACCGTGTACTTCCTCATGTCCGAGGACAACGTTCGGCGCCAGGTGTCGATCCCGTGGATGAGCTTCGGCTCGGACGCGGGCGCGCTCGCGCCCGAGGGGGCATTCCTGCGATCGAATCCGCACCCGCGCGCGTACGGCAACTTCGCGCGACTGCTCGGCCGCTACGTCCGCGACGAGCAGCTCGTACCGCTGGAGGATGCCGTACGTCGGCTGACATCGCTCCCCGCGGAGAATCTGAAGTTGCGGCGGCGCGGCTCGCTGCGCACCGGCTACTTCGCCGACGTGGTCGTGTTCGATCCCGTCCGCATCCAGGATCACGCGACGTTCGAGCAGCCGCACCAGTACGCGACGGGAGTTCGGCACGTCTTCGTCAACGGCGTGCAGGTGCTGCGCGATGGCGAGCACACGGGCGCGACGCCCGGGCGCGTGGTGCGCGGCCCGGGCTGGCGCGGCGAGGACGGGACCGGCCGCCGATGAGTGTGCCGTCCGCGACGTTCATTCGCCCGCGCAGCGGCACGGAGCTGATCGATGCGGCATTCGTGCTGCTGCGCGGGCACTACCCGAGACTGATCGCGCTCGCGGCCCTGCCCCTGCTGCCGTACATCGTGCTGAGCCTCTATCAGGCGGTCCGGTGGGGCGCCGATCCGCAGGGCTCCCTGTTTCTCGAGCAGGTGTTCGTCTACTTCGCGTGCTCCGGCGTCGCGCATGCCGCGATCGCCGTCGCCGTCTCGCAGCTCTACCACGGCCGGCCGCTGGATACCGCCGAGGCGCTGCGGCGCACTCTGCGGCGGCTGTGGGTCGTCGTCGCCACGAGCGTGATCGCACTCTCCCTGATCGGCGTCGGCACGGTGTTCTTCATCATTCCGGGCATCCTGCTGTTCACCCAGTACTTCGCGATCCCGATCGTGACCGTGCTCGAGGGCACCGGGTTTCTCGCGAGCTTCCGCCGCTCGGGCGAGCTCGCGCGCGGCCACCGCAAGATGATCCTCGTCTCCTACGGCCTGACGTGGCTGATCGTCACGATGATCACCGCGGCAATCGAGCTGGCTATCGGCGGCGGCCTGATGATGACGGAGCGCCCCGTGCTGCTGAACCTGGTCGGCAACACGATTTCGATCCTCACCTATCCGGCGATAGCCACGGTCGCGACGCTCGCCTACTACGAGACGCGGATTCGCGTGGAGGCTTATGACCTCGAGGTGCTGGCGGCCGGAGTGGCGGGGACGGAGGACTCGGTGGTCGTACCGAATCCGGTGGTCCGCGGTCCGTGATCACGAACGGTGATGCCTTCGACGGCGACGACGACCTGCTGGACGCCGAGTTCCCGCTCGGCGACGGCACGGCTGATACCTCGGCGCTCGTCCACTGCCCGTGGTGCGGCGAGGCGAGTGAGATAGGCGTCGATCCCGGAAGCGGTCCGGCGCAGGAATACGTCGAGGACTGTCCGGTGTGCTGCCGACCCTGGCAGGTGCACGTGCGCTACCGGGCGGACGGAGGCGCGGACGTGCGGGTGGAGAGAGAGGGCGACGATGCGTGATCTGAAGAGCGATCACGTTCAGGTGCCTTGAAGGTCGATCGAAGCCCGTCGAGCGATCGACTCTCGTTCCACCGCGGTCGCGCGCAGCGCGGCTACTGAAACACCTCCGCCGCGCGTTCGAACGCGTGCCGCACCGCGCGCTTCGCGTCTGCCCACTTCGCGTCCGCTTCGCCGCGCCGCGCATCCCATCCGGTCGACAGCTCCGGCTCCACATCGCCCCATGGCTTCCCGCGATGCAGGCCGTACGCGTCCCACCCATAGCGCAACGCCGGTAGATAGTAATCGTACCCGCGATCGTGCTCCAGCTCCTCGAGATCCCCGTAGTTGTCACGCCACCAGTTGTCCTCGAAGGTGGCCATGACCCCGTGCATGGAGCGTCCTGACGTGATCTTGTCGGCCTCGTCGCCGCCCGTGTCCGCGAAACGCGGTTCGTCGTCCATGTCTCCTCCTTGCAGGCATCCGTGCACGCGCAAACGTCACGCCACGAGCGACGCACCGCAAGGTGCGGGGGCGCGGAACGGGCTGTAGCTTGCGAGAGCGTGCGGTGATCTCGCGCCCCTGTCGCGCGCCGCGGCGCCGCTCACGTGTCCTCACCCATCACGCTCCGCTACCTCTCTTCCCGATGCGCTCCCTGCTTCTCGCCATGGCCCTCCCTGCCTCCCTGCCTGCGCAACAACTCCCGACGCCGGCGCCGCGGGACATCCCGACGCCCGTCCCCGGTGACGTCGGGCTCGCCGGCAGCGCGCGCCCCGACATCGCGCGCTTTCTCAACGTGCGCAGCGTCTCGACGGCCACCCTCGCGCCCGACGGCACCCGGCTCTCGTACCTCACGACCACCACCGGGCAGCCCCAGCTGTGGGTCGTCGACGCCGGCGGCGGCGCGCCGACGCAGCTCACGTTCCTGGAATCGAGCGTCACGTTCCAGTCGTGGTCGCCGAGTGGTGACTGGATCATCTATGGTACGGATCGCGGCGGGAATGAGCGCGAGGGATTCTACCTGATCACGCCGGACGGACTCCGGGAGCACGAGCTGCTCGCGCCGAGTGAGGCGTTCCGCGTTTTCGGCGGCTGGTCGCGGGATGGGCGTCGCATTGCGTTCGCGTCCACCGAGCGCAACGGAATCGATTTCGACATCTACGTGCTCGATGTCGCCGGCATCCGCACTCGACCGCGATCCACCGCCGACGCGCGGCCGCGACGCGTACACCTCGGGAGCGGCGGACTCTACGTTGCGTCGTGGCGCCCCGACGGGAATGCGCTGCTGCTCACGCAGGCGCGGGGCGAGGCGGACAACGACGTGTATCATCTCGATCTCGCGACCGGTCGTCTCGACACGCTCCTCGCACCCGCCGATGGCGCGTCGTACTCCGGCTTCGCCTGGACGCCGGACTCGCGCGGCTTCTACGTCGCGACGAATCAGGATCGCGATCTCGCCGCACTCGCCCACTACGATCTCGCGTCGCGCGCGCTGCGCTGGATCGAAACGCCGGACGTCGAGGTGGAGGACGTCGCGCTCTCGGACGCCGGGCGGTGGCTCGCCTGGACGCTGAACGAGAACGGCTACTCGGGGCTCCGTCTTCGCGATCTGAGCGGCGGCGGCACGATCGAGACACCGCAGGGACTTCCCCGCGGCGTCTACGGCATTCGATTCGCGCCCGCCGCCGACAGGCTAGGCGTTCGCGTCGCCGGCCCGCAGCTCGCCGGCGACGTATGGACGATCACGCTCGATCGCCCCGGCACGCCGATCGCCCGCGCGACGACGTCCGCGACTGGCGGACTCGATCCGGCGGGCTTCATCGTCCCGGAACCGGTCTCGTTCCCCAGTTGGGATGGCGAGACGATCCACGGACTGCTCTATCTCCCCACCAATGCCCCGCGGGGCGCAGCGCCGCCGGTGCTGCTCGGCGTCCACGGCGGCCCGACGTCGCAGGCGCGGCCGACGTACAACCCCGCCTTCCAGTACCTGCTCACGAGCGGCATCGCCGTGCTCGATCTCAACTTTCGCGGCTCCACCGGCTACGGCAAACGCTTCACGCGCCTGGACAACCAGCGCCTGCGCCCGAACGCGGTGAAGGACATGGCCGGCGCCCTCGACTGGCTCGCCACGACGGGCCGGGTCGATACCTCGCGGGCCGCCGTGATGGGCGGGTCCTACGGCGGCTACATGACCTTCGCCGCGCTCGCGCAGCTTCCGGATCGCTTCAAGGCCGGCGTCGGCTTCGTTGGCGTCTCCAACTGGATCACCGCGCTCGAGGGCGCTTCGCCGCAGCTCAAGGCGAGTGACCGGATCGAGTACGGGGACATCGACGATCCCGAGGATCGGCGCTTCTTCGCCGAGCTCTCGCCGATCACGCACGTCCGGAACGTGCACGCTCCGCTCATGGTCCTGCACGGCGCGAACGATCCCCGCGACCCCGTCGCCGAGGCCGATCAGCTCGTGGCGGCAATCCGTGCGCGCGGCGGAGATGTCGAATACCTGCGATTCCCGGACGAAGGACACGGCATCCGCAGGCTGTCGAACCGCATCATCGCCTACCGCCGGATCGCGGCGTTCCTCGAGCGCACGCTCACCCCGGCCACGGCGACCCCGGTCACGCCGTGACCGCCTGATCTCGAGTCCCAGCAGCCGGAGCGACGCATCGTGGATTCGGTCGAGCCTGGAAACGTCGAGCAGACCCACTCGTCGATGTCGGGACCCTCGGACCCCGACATGACCGCGACACCAGCCCCGCTCCGCGCCATCGCCGAGCCGTACGCTCATCCGCACGAGTCCCCGCGCCATCGCGCGATCGGCACGGGATCGACACCGATGTCGCTCTTTCTCTACGCGATCTTCATCCTCTCGGGCGCCGCGGGGCTGATCTACGAGTCCATCTGGAGCCGCTACCTCGGGCTCTTCGTCGGGCACAGCGCGTACGCGCAGATCATCGTCCTCGTGATCTTCCTCGGCGGCATGGCACTCGGCGCCATGCTCGCGGGCCGCCATTCGGAGCGGCTGCGACAGCCGCTGATCTGGTACGCCGGCGTCGAGATCGTCATCGGCGTGCTGGGTCTCGTCTTCCACGACGTATTCGGCGCCGTCACGTCGTACGCGTACGACTCCATCTTCCCC
Source organism: uncultured Gemmatimonadaceae bacterium (assembly GCA_964385525.1). Taxonomy (GTDB): domain Bacteria; phylum Gemmatimonadota; class Gemmatimonadetes; order Gemmatimonadales; family Gemmatimonadaceae; genus DATKCV01. Next base: position 9,480 of record CAYLPM010000038.1, on the reverse strand, counting down.
TCGTTCGCGGGCTCTCCGCTCCTGCTCTCGGTCAAGTGGGGGATCGCGGGTCTGATGATCCTCCCGCAATCGGTGCTGCTCGGCGCCACGTTCCCGCTGATGAGCGCCGGCGCGCTGCGCCTGCTTGGACGGAACGACTCGGAGGCCAGCATCAGCGGAGCCTCGAGCGGCCGCGTGCTGGCGATGCTCTACTTCGCCAACAGCCTCGGGGCCGCCGTCGGCGTCCTGCTCGCCGGATTCTGGCTGATCCGCATCGCCGGCCTTCCGGGGACGCTCCTCGCGGCCGCCCTGATCAACATTCTCGTCGGCGGCCTGGTGTTCGCGGTCGTCCGGCTGCGGCAGGCTGCCGAAGAGGACGACGATGCGCCGGCGCTCCCGGGCGTCCGGCCCTCGCCGACGGTGCTCTCGATCGCGCCGCGATCGGCCATGGGCGTGCCTGCGCTTCCACTGCAGCGCCTGTGGAGCGTGCTGCTGGCCGTCAGCTTCGGGACGGCTGTCGCGTCCTTCACCTACGAGATCGCGTGGATCCGGATGCTCTCGTTCGTGCTCGGGAGCGCGACGCACTCGTTCGAGCTGATGCTCTCGGCGTTCATTCTCGGACTGGCGCTCGGATCGTTCTGGATCCGCCGCCGCATCGACCGCCTCGAACATCCCATGCGCACGCTCGGGGTCGTGCAGGTGGCCATGGGGCTGCTCGCGGTCGCCACGCTCCCGCTCTATCTGGCGTCGTTCGAGTGGACGGCGACGCTGCTCGGCACGCTGAGGCCTACGGAGAGCGGCTATCGCGCGTTCAATTTCGCGCGCTACGGGCTGTCGCTCGTGGTCATGCTCCCGTCCACCTTCTGCGCGGGGATCACGCTTCCGCTCATCACCGCGATGCTGCTGCGGAGCGGGACCGGCGAGCGCGCGATCGGCACGGTCTACGGGGTGAACACGTTCGGCTCGATCGTCGGCGTCACGATCGCGGCGCTCGTCCTGATGCCGATCCTCGGCCTCAAGCGGCTGCTCTTCGCGGGGGCGATCGTGGACATCGCGATCGGCATCGCGCTGCTCGCGATCTGGCGGCAGAGCATCGAGCGGGAGGAGCGCGAGCGCGGATTCGAGCGCGACGACATCGGTGAGCGGTTGTGGCGCACCGCGCCCGTCGCGGCGACGGCGATCGCGGTGCTGCTGCTCGGCGGGTTCTCGGTCGCCTCGCGCTTCGACGCGTCAGTGCTCACGAGTGGCGTGTATCGCTTCGGCACGGTGCCCGCGCCGGGAAGCTACGACATCCTCTTCTACGAGGACGGCCGCACCGCCACCGTCTCCGTGCGCGCGAGCACATCGGCGGGGGGGCTGCACCTGGCCACCAACGGCAAGCCCGACGCCTCGCTCACGCCGGAGTGGTTCCAGCGCGACTCGGCGCTCGGACGATTCCCGATGCGCGGCGATGCATCGACGCAGCTCCTCATCGGCGCCATCTCGCTCGCCTACGCACCCGATGCGCGGACGGCGGCGGTGATCGGGCATGGCTCGGGGATGACATCGCACGTATTGCTCGCGGCCCCAGGGCTCGAGCGCGTGACGACGATCGAGATCGAGCCGGAGATGGTCGAAGGGTCACGGCACTTCCGGCCGGTGAACGACCGCGTGTTCGAGGATCCGCGCTCGTTCATCGTCATCGACGACGCGAAGTCCTACTTCGCGGCCGGCCGGGGCCGCTACGACATGATCATCTCGGAGCCGTCGAACCCCTGGGTGAGCGGCGTGTCGGGACTGTTCACGAGCGAGTTCTACGGACGCGTGAAGCGCTACCTCGCCGACGGCGGCATCTTCGGCCAGTGGCTGCACCTGTACGAGATCGACGACGGGCTCGTGCTCGGCGTGCTCGCGGCGCTGCACGAGCACTTCCCCGCGTACGACGTCTACATGGTGGCGAACGCCGATCTCCTGATCGTCGCGTCCAACGGCGCCGACCTGCCCAGGCCCGACTGGAGCGTGATGGAGCTCCCCGGGATCCGGAGCGACATTCGGCACGTCGTGCCGTTCGGAGCCGCACACATGGACGCCCTGCGGCTGGTGAATCGCGCCACGCTCGATCCGCTGCTCACGACGTGGGGCAGCCCCAACTCGGACTACTATCCGGTGCTCGACCTGGGCACGGAGCGCACCCGCTTTCAGCGCCTGCAGGCCCTCGGATTCACCGGCCTGCACGAGCGGCGGTTCGATCCCCTCGCCGCGCTCGAAGGCCGACGCATCGGGTTCGTGGCCGAGCCGATCGCGCCGATCGTCGGCCTGCCGAGGCTGACGGGGCTCGCGCACGGCTCGCGTCTGCGCCTCGCGCCAATCGGGCCCGACACCCTCACGTTCGACTCGCAGTTCGACCAGACGAGGTTCAGAGTCGGACAGCTCCGCGCCACGCTCCGTACGGATCGCACGCCGGCGAGCTGGCGGCACTGGCTCCGCGAGCTGCTGGAGGTGGAAGCCCACGTGCACGGCGGGACGTCCGGCGTCGTCGACGACGGATTCTATCGCGAGGTGTTCGCGTACCTCGACCGCGTGCGAGCACCGGCGCAGATCGTCACCGCCACGCGCTTCATGCGCGCGCTGGCCGGCTGGGAATGGGAGGCCGCCGTCCGACACGGCGACGCGCTGACCGAAACCCCGGTGTGGACGGACGTCTGGCTCCCGGTCGCGTACCTGCGCGACGGGCTCGTGACCGCAAAGCTCATGACCGGGGATGTTACCGGCGCACGCGAGCGGTTCGAGGGAGTCGTGACCGGCCTCCGCGCCGAGGACGAGCTGGTGTCGCTGATCCTGCGCTCCCACCTCGCGCGCGTCGAACAGCGGTCGCGGGCCACGTTGCCGGTCGCGTCGCGCTGATCAGGCGTTCGCGGCCGACTCGTCCGCCGTCCCGTCCACATCTTCGATGCTCGGGTCGACGTGGAGCTCGCGTCCCGCGGTCATGCGCCGGTTGGGCCTCCGCCGCGACCTGCCATATGAGCAGGCTGTGATGCCCGTCACCTCATCGTAGACGCCGTCAGGGCGGCTTTCAGGCGTGGCCAGGCCCCGGCACGGACATCGCACGGCCGGCGCGGTGCCGGAGTCGTGCATTTCCGGCGCACCCTTCAGTCCCCGCAATGACACCACTCGCTGCGGTGCTCCTGCTGTCGCTCGTGCAACTGGGCGCGGGGCAGCTCGAGTTCCTCCACGGGATCCCGCGAAGCCGGCTGCTCTCGTTCGCCAGCGGAGTCTCGATCTCCTTCGTCTTCGTGCACCTGCTCCCGCACGTCGCGGCCAGTCAGCAGATGGTCGAGGCGGCACCCGGGGGGTTCTCGTTCGTCGAGCGTCAGGTGTGGCTGCTCGCGCTCGTCGGCCTGGCGACCTTCCACGGCCTCGAGCTGATGGTGCTCCGGGCGCGCCGGCCGTGGCGCGCGCTCGCCGATGGCTCAGCGACGGGCGGCGCGATGTACTGGCTCCACATCGCCATGTTCGCGTCCTACAACGCGCTCGTCGGCTTCCTGCTCGTGCAGCCCATCGGACCGGGACGCGGCGATCCCATCCTGTTCGTGCTCGCGCTCGCCCTGCACTTTCTGGTGAACGACATCGGCTTGCGGACGCACTACAAGCGGCACTTCGGAGGGTTGGGCCGCTGGCTCCTCGTGCTGGCTCCGCTGTTCGGTTGGGCGATGGCACAGAGAGCGGCGCTCTCCGCGGTCGGGCTCTCCGTGCTCTTCTCGCTGCTCGCGGGCGGGATGATTCTGAACACGCTGAAGGAGGAGCTCCCCGACGGTCGGCAGGCGCGCTTCTGGCCGTTCCTGCTGGGTGGGGCCGTATACTCGGGGCTCGCGCTCGTCTTCTGAGTTTGGCGAAGACTGGCTGACCGGGCGGCGGGACGCTCGACGTGCCGCCGAACCTTCGCCACCCGTCCTGCGTACTGATGGGTGGAACCGTCGCCGTCTTCGGGGCTATCATGCGCATCATGCCACATCCGACCTCTGAATACCCGCACTGGGGGACCCGAATGCGGAGCAGCCTCCTGCTCTCCCTGGCGCTGATCGCGTCGGTCGGCGCGTGCCGGCAGATCGACGAGCTGCGGGAGAGCCTCGAGGGAGTCACGCCGCACGAACGGTACGCCGATCAGCTGCGAATGGCCGGACTCGATGCCACCGCGCGCGGCCGCGATTGGCTCACCGCGGCCTCGCGCTCGATCGCGGCGGCACACCCCGTTTCCCTGCCGTTCCAGGAGAGCGGCTATCTGCCGTCCGAGGAAGCCGCCGCCGTCGCCTATCGCTTCGACGCCCGGCGCGGCGAGGCCCTCGACGTTCACGTGCGCTCGGATGACGCGGATACGGCGCTGGTGTTTCTCGATCTCTTCGTCGCATCGGACACCGGGACCGTCGAGGACCCTATCGCCAGCGCCGACAGCGGGGCTCTCGCGATGCGCTACGAGATCCGCCGCGACGGCAGCTACGTTCTCCGCGTGCAGCCGGAGCTGCTGCGCGGCGGACGGTTCACCGTCGTCGTGCGCACCGGGCCGTCGCTCACTTTTCCCGTCCCCGGTCGGGACAGCCGCGCCGTCCGGAGCTTCTGGGGTGCCACCCGCGATGGCGGGCGCCGACAGCACGAGGGCGTCGACATCTTCGCTCCGCGAGGCACGCCCGTGATCGCGGCCGCCAACGGCTACGCTTCGCGCGTCAGGACCACGTCGATCGGCGGCAAGGTCGTCTGGCTGCGCGATGCGGACCGCGGGCAATCGCTCTATTACGCCCATCTCGACTCGCAGGTCGTGCAGTCGGGAATGCGCGTGCGCATCGGAGACACGCTGGGATTCGTGGGGAACACCGGCAACGCGCGCACCACGCCTCCGCACCTGCACTTCGGCATCTACCAGCGCGGTCAGGGGGCGGTGGATCCCTATCCGTTCGTCCACGAGTCGGGCGCGCAGCTTCCACGCCTCGTCGCCGACACGGCCCCGCTCGGCCGCTTCGCGCGGGTGACTGGCGCGCCCGCGCTGCTGCGCGCATCCCCGAGCGAACGGGCCCCGCAACTCGCACGACTGGAACGCCTCACGGCCGTGCGCCTCCTCGGTGCCTCGGGCGCGTGGTACCGCGTCCGGCTCCCTGACGGCGTGCACGGATGGGTCAGCGCTAGCGCGATGGAGGCGGCGTCACGGCCCGTTCGCACGGAGCGGGTCACCGTCGCCGCGGCCGTGCTCGATGAGCCGGTCTCGGTCGCGAGCGTCGTCGACAGCGTGAACGCGGGCGAGTCGCTCCCCGTGCTCGGTCAGTTCACCGAGTGGCTGCTCGTGCAAGTGCCGAGCGGCCGACTCGGCTGGGTGATGATGAACTGACGCGAGTCAGGTGCCGCGCAATTGGCCCTGGAGCTCGCGCGCTCTCTCCAGATGCCGCTCGATCAGCTCGGCCGTGTTGTCCAGGTAGTCCTCGAGTGTGTTCCCGGCGCCGGCCGTGTCGGTCTGGCCCGCCTGGCCGGGCTCGTCGAAGTCCTGGTCCGCAATACGTTGCGCGCGCTCGAGCGCCTGCTCGTGCATCACGACCTGCGCGTTGACCCAGGCGGTGTCGAAGGCCGCGCCCTGGATCGAACGCAGCCGCTGCATCGTCGAGTCGGCCATCCGGACGAGCTCCGGATCCGCGGCCGTCGTGTCCATGTTCCGGTTCAATCCGCGCAGACGCTCGAGAAACGCTTCGTGCTCCTCGGTGATCATCCGCGCGAACTCCCGCACCTGGGCATTCGTCGCCCGCTCCTGCGCGAGCTGCCCGGCCTGCACCTCGGCGGAGTGCACGGCGGCGACGGTTCCCAGCGCGGCCGGCTCCGTCATCGTTCCTTCGTCCCCGATGCCGAGCGCGCGGCCGACATCACCGATCGCGGTATCGATCGTCGCGATATCCTCGCGCGGCTCACATGCCGCAATGGCCACGCTCGCGGCCAGCGCCAGCGCGGGCACGCGCAATCCAGCTAACATGTGCCTCATAGCTTTCCCTCCGATGAGTGACGTCCACTCGTTGGATCTGCGGGCGCCTCCCTGGGCAAGAAGCGTACACCGGCGCATGAATGATGGGCGTTCTGATGGGTCTGCGGCGGCGACAACTGGCGTCCTCGACCGCCGCGTACTCATCGGCCATGCGGGCTCAGCGGCCGCTCGGGGATGAACAGGGTGATGACGAACGTCGCGACCACGAACAGAACGGCGACGCGATACAGCAGCGCCATCGCGGACGTCAGCGCGGCCCGGAAGGCGGCCCCGATCTCATCGACGGCTCTGAGCGCCGCGAGTTCGTCGGCCGTCGCGGCGCCGGACACCACCACGGGCGTACCCGAGGCGGCGCTCGTCGCTGCGCTGGCCTCTGACAGCGATCGCCGGATGCGCGCCTTCACCGCCGCGGTATCGAACGCGATCGCTGCGCCACTCTCGCCGCCTGCACTCGCGATCGCCGGCGAGGCATCCGTCACCAGCGTGCGCACCTCCGGCGGCAGGGCGGCGAGGAGCTCCTGCGTGTCGCGCGCCATGCGGCCCGTCAGTGTGGCGGCGAACAGCGTCCCGAATGCGGCCACGCCAAGCACCTGGCCGAGCGATCGCGAAAACGTCGCCGCGGCGGTCACCACGCCCACGGCTCCGGGCGCGGCCGCGTTCTGCATGATCAACGTGTAGAGCGGCAGCGACGGTCCGGTCCCCAGCCCGATCAGCACCATCTTGAGCGTGACGTCGAGCGCGCTGGACTCGGGCGTGAGGGTGAAGCCCATGAGCGCGAACGACGCCATCAACAGCAGCAGGCTGCCGAGAAGCAGCACGCGATACCGCCCGAAGTGCGACACGAGCTGCCCGGCGCCGATACTCCCGGCAACCACGCCGAGGGTGAGCGGCGTCATCGTGAGACCCGCGGCCGTGGCCGACACGCCGACCACGTTCACGAGGTAGAGCGGCAGGAAAATCACGCCGAAGAGGAAGCCCGCGCCGAGGACGAACAGCGCGACCGTGCCGAGCCCGATCACGGGGTCGCGAAAGATCTCGAAGTGAAGGATGGGATCCGCCGCGCGCCGCTCCGTGAGCGCGAACGCGATCAGCGACACCACGGCGAGCGCGAGCATCGCGATGATCGGCCAGGAGTCCCACGCGAATCCACCGCCCTCCGCATCGCCGACACGCCCGAGGCTGAGCGCTACGAGCAGCGGGACCAGCCCCAGCACCAGCCACAGTGCACCCAGCACGTCGATCGGTGGCCGCCGCTCGTGCGCGCGCTGCGGCGCGCCCAGCGCAGGCATGCGGGCGACAATGAACCACAGTGCGACGGCGCCGATCGGCAGATTGACGAAGAACACCCACTGCCAGCTGAACACGTCGGTGATGAAGCCGCCGACGAGCGGACCGATGACGCTCGCGATCCCCATCACGCCGCCGATGAGTCCCATGTAGCGCCCGCGAATCGCGGGTGGAAAGAGATCGGCGATCACAGCGAAGGTGGTCGTGAAGAGCGCCGCGGCACCGAGTCCCTGGACCGCGCGCGACATGATCAGCAGCACCGCGCTCGGCGCGATCCCGCACAGCAACGACCCGAGGAGGAAGAACCCGACGCCCGTGAGGAGCACGGGCTTGCGGCCGAGCCGGTCCGAGAGCTTGCCGTAGATCGGCAGCATCACGGTCGAGGCGACGAGGTACGCGGTGGTGATCCACGCGTAGAGCGATGGCGTGATGCGCAGATCGCGTTGAATCGCCGGGCCGGCGGTCGCGACGATCGTCTGGTCGAGCGCCGCGAGCATCAGCGAGAGCAGGACGCCGACCATCGTGAAGAGACGGTCCTGCCTGCTCATGCGCGGCGGCCGCCATCCGGTCTCGCGCCCCCCGGCACCGGCGCCCGTCGGGCCCGTCCCGCCGACGGGGGTCTTGCTCACCGCTGAACGCATGATTCGGCTGTCACGATTGCCGTCAAGAAATCGGGACTGGCGTGAACGACGGCCGTATCCCAGAATTGGTGCCCCGCCGTTCACGCCCACTTTCAACGGGTCCGATCATGTCCACCACGTCGACGCCGCAACCCGCGACCACGTCCGCTCAGACCATCCCGCATGGCCGCTTCGTCTGGTACGATCTGATGACGTCGGATCCGGACGCCGCACAGCAGTTCTACACGCGCATTGCCGGCTGGGGAACGCAGCCATGGGGCGACCCGGGAAGCTACACGATGTGGACGAACGGCGGGGCGCCGCTGGGTGGCACCGTTCGGCTGCCGGACGAGCTCATCGCGCAGGGCATCCCGCCCCACTGGCTGGCTTATGTATGCGTCCGCAACGTGGACGAGACGATCCGCGAAGCGGAGAAGCTCGGTGGCAAGGCGATGCATCAGCCCGAGGACATTCCGTCCGTCGGACGGTTCGCCGTGCTCGCCGATCCGCAGGGTGCGGCCCTCGCCATCTTCACGCCGGCGGAAGAGCCGCCGGGCCACGCGGGCGAGCCGCGACTCGGCGAATTCTCCTGGCACGAACTGATGACCACGGACTACGTAGCCGCATTCGACTTCTACAAGACGCTGTTCGGATGGGAGAAGATCAGCGACTTCGACATGGGTGAGATGGGGATGTACCACATGTTCGGGCAGCACGTCACCGTGGATGGCGGACTGCACGGTTTCCCGTATGGGGGGATGTTCAACAAGACACCGGACATGCCGATGCCGCCGAACTGGATGTGTTACATCCAGGTGAGCAATGTCGATGAGACGGTAGCGCTCGTGAAGGAGCTCGGCGGGCAGATCCTCAACGGTCCGATGGAGGTGCCGGGAGGCGACATGATCGCGCAGTGCCTGGACCCGCAGGGCGCGGCCTTCGCGGTGCATCAGCGGAAGGCCTGACCGAACGGCCGATGAACCGTTCGCCCTAGCTAGCGCAGCTGGAGAGCGAGCCGCAGCGTCCGTCCCGCCTGCGGCAACCCGCACTGATCGTAGACCGTGGCGTCGGTCAGGTTGTCGAGAGCGAGGACGGCACGGAGGTGGCGCAGCAGTCCACGCGGAGTCAACGACCAGTCGCGGGTAACCGCGACGTTGCCACCCGCCTGCGGATCGAGGGCGACCTGCTCACCGAGGTCGGGGTGTACGCAGTACTGGCGGCCGGTGTAGTGGGCGGCCGCCAGTGCGCGCACATCGAGCGGCAGTGGGATTCCGAGCTCCAGCGAGCCGCGCAACTCCGGCTGATGCTCGGCGCGACGCTCGCTCGAGGCGCCGGGCGGCAGCGAGGAGTCGAGCACGCGCACACGCTGCATCAGCACGTCGCCGGTGATGGAGAAGCCATCGAGCCACGTCGGTGACGAGGCGATCGCGTTCGCCAGCGTCCACGAGCCGAGCAGCTCGATGCCGGTACTGCGGATCTCATCGCGATTGACGCGTCGGAACAGGCCCTCGGGCGTGCTGACGCGGACAACGGCATCGCGAAGCCGATGGTGGAAGACCACCGACTGGATCGAGATCCCCGATCGCGAGGTGGGTCCGCCGA
>CAYLPM010000037.1:0-2052 GCA_964385525.1 uncultured Gemmatimonadaceae bacterium | reverse complement strand
ATCAGCATCCCGCCGGCGGCGAGGACGTTGCCCCGCTGCGCCGTCCGGGGCGACGACAGGAACTTGAGGCCGACGATGAAGAGGACGGACGCGACGAGATAGGCGATCGCGATCAGGTCGCCGACGAACGGGCTGGCGCGGTTCACTTGCGGTCGTCCCGCGAGCGCTTGAACATGCGCAGCATGCGGTCGGTGACGAGGAATCCGCCGACGACGTTGACCGTCGCCATCACGACGGCGATCACGCCGAGGATCGTGTTCATCGGCGAGTCCAGCCGGCCGGCGATGACGATCGCGCCGACGATCGCGATCCCCGAGATCGCGTTCGACCCCGACATGAGCGGGGTGTGCAGGAGCGTCGGCACCTTGGTGATGACCTCGAAGCCGACGAACATCGCCAGCACGAAGACGTACACCGCGATCAGCAGCTCACCGGCCATTCCGAGTCCTCCGTCCCGCGTTGAGGCTAGCTCGCCGCGCTCTCCGCCAGCGCGCGCGTCCGGTCGTGCACGCTGCGGCCCTCGTGCGTGATGCACGCATCGTGAATGATCTGATCCTCGAAGTCGACGACCATCTTCCCCTCCTTCAGGAGCAGCGCGAGGAAGGAGGCGATGTTCCGCGAGTACATCTGGCTGGCGTGCACGGGCATGGTCGCGGGCAGGTTGAGCGGGGCGTGAACCGTCACGTCGTGCACGACGACCGACTCGCCGGGCGACGAGAGCTCGCAATTCCCGCCGAACTCCCCCGCCAGGTCGACGATCACCGACCCCGGCTTCATGGCCTGCACCATCTCGCCGGTGATGAGGAGCGGGGCGCGCTGACCGGGAATGAGGGCGGTCGTGATCACCACATCCGCCTCGCGCGCGCGACCGCCGATGAGCTCGAGCTCGCGCCGGTGCGCGTCCTCCGACAACGCTTTGGCGTAGCCGCCCTTGTCCTCGGCGTCGCCGGCACCGAGCTCGGCCTCGACGAACGTGGCGCCCAGGCTCTGCACCTGCTCCTTCACCGCGGCGCGCGTGTCGAAGGCCTCGACCACGGCGCCGAGACGGCGGGCGGTCGCGATGGCCTGGAGCCCCGCGACGCCCGCCCCGATGATGAAGACACGCGCCGGCGAGAGCGTCCCCGCCGCCGTCATGAGCAGCGGGAAGAAGCGCGGCAGCGTGTGCGCGGCGAGCAGCACCGCCCGGTACCCCGACACCGTGCTCATGGACGACAGCACATCGAGCGCCTGGGCGCGCGCGATTCGCGGAATCGCATCCATGCTGAACGCCGTGATCTTTCGATCGGCCAACCGGCGCACGAGATCGACGTTCTGGAGCGGCCACAGCATCGCGATCAGCGCCGAGCCCTCGCGCAGCAGATCAACCTGGTGCGCGCCCAGCGCCGGATGCTCCATGGGACGATGGATGCCAATGACGAGGTCGGCGCCCGCGTACAGCGCGCGGGCATCGGCGGCGATGGTCGCGCCGGCCGCCTCGTACTTCGCATCCGAGAGGAAGGCGCCGGCACCAGCGCCACGCTCGATGCTGACGCTGACCCCCTGACGGATGAGCTTTTCCACCGTCTCGGGAGCGAGCGCCACGCGTTGTTCACCAGGCGCCACCTCGCGAACCACACCGATCTGCATGGCGCGGACTTTACCGGTCGCGGGGAGCGAGGTCAAGGCGGTTGCCCGAATCTCGCCGTCGGCGCGCGTGCTACCGCCGCCGCAACAGACTCCAGATGATCGAGGCCAGGACCGCGATGGCGACGACGCTGAAAGCGGCCGACAGGACGGAGAACAGCGTTCCGCCACGCGCGAGCAGAATGGTCGACACGCCGAGCGCCGTGATGCCGACCGCGAGCCGGGGGAACCAGGCCGGGACCTGCGCGCGCTCTCGCCGACTCGTGATCCACAGCGCCACGCCGCCGATCAGCGTCACGAGCCCCACCCAGGCGGTCATTCACTTCTCCGGGGTGCGCGCGGGAGTCGGCTGCGGACCGGCATCGCCGATCGGCTCCGCCGACGGCTCGGGATGGATCGCCGCACCGCTCGGCCGGCACGCGCCTCAGC
>CAYLPM010000036.1:0-2979 GCA_964385525.1 uncultured Gemmatimonadaceae bacterium | reverse complement strand
TCTCACCACACCCGAAGGCCGTGCCCTCAAGGGGATTCACGATCGGCTGCGTCCGGATTTCGGCTTCAATCTGCACGATCAGAATCCGCGGACGTCGGCGGGCCCCGGCGGACGCCAGGCCGCGATCGCGCTGCTCGCCCCCGCGTTCGACGAGGGGCGGAACTACAACGACGTACGCTCGCGCGCCCGCCTGCTCGCCTCCGTCATCGTCGAGCAGCTCGAGCGGGAGATCCCGGGACGCGTCGCGAAGTACGACGACACCTTCAATCCGCGCGCGTTCGGCGATCTCGTCCAGCAGTGGGGCACGAGCGCCGTGCTCGTGGAGAGCGGCGCGCTGCCGGACGATCCCGACAAGCAGCGGCTGCGCGGGATCAACGTCGGCATCCTGCTGACGGCGCTCGACGCGATCGCGACGCAACGCTACCGCGATGCCGATCCGGACCGCTATGAGAATCTGCCGTTCAACAGCGGGATCGCGCGCGACGTGCTGGTGATGGGCGGGACGATGGTGATGCCGACCGGCGAGACGTACGTCGCGGACCTCGGCTTCACCTACGATGATGCGCTCACGCAGTCCGGCGAGCTTCGGCTGCGCGAGGTCGGCGACCTGGAGGGGAGCACGGCGCTCGACACCGTGGATGCCACGGGGCTGTTCCTTCACCTGGACTCGTCAATGATCACCGCGCGCGGGGGCGGACGCTGGCTGCGGCTCGGGGCGGTTGCGGCCCTGACGATCCGGCGCGGGGCGAGCAGGGAGTCGGCCGTGGTGAGGCGCATCGGCTCGGGCGGCTGACGCGCGCGCCCGCGCTCGCGGTCAGCGGCCTGCGCGGACCTGTTCCTCCCCGCTCTCCTCGGTCAGGAACTCCGCCAGCGTGTCCTCCTGGGCCTGCGCGTCGTCCTCGCCGAGCGCGATCAGCCGCTTGAGGTAGTCGCCCTGGAACATCAACAGGCTCAGGATGTCCGGCGATCTGGTCTCCCGCGTGCCCAGCCCGCGCGTGAGAAAGCGGAACGCGCCGGGCAGGCGTGGCTCGAACTCGGCGGCGATCGTGCCGAGGTCTCGCGACGGACGCATCACGTGGAGGTTCACCACGCGCATGCCGTCGCGTTGCTCCGGCTGAAGTCTCTCCAGAACGCGATTCAGTCGCTGGAGACGGATCACGTCCTGGTCGATCAGGTCGAGAAAGATCGCGTTGTAGAGGATGCCCAGCACCTGCGCGGGCGGCGGGTAGCCGACGATCTCCGGTCGATCTGCTTCGGCGACCGTCTTCTGGTGGCGCGTCCCGATGGTGAGGATGCGGTGCGCGCCGAGGTGCAAGGCCGGCGAGAGGGGCGCGGTCTGCCGGATGCCGCCGTCGCCGAACCAGTCGCGGCCGAGCTGCACGGCCGGAAAGAAGAGCGGCAGCGCGGCCGAGGCCATCACGTGCTCGACGCCTAGCTGCGCGTGGATGCTGCGTCGTTTGGGCCGCTCCCAGGTCACGATCTCGCGTCCCTGCACCCACACCACGGAATTGCCGGTCGCGTAGTTGGTGGTGGACAGCGCCAGGGCGCGGAGCCGTCCGGCTTCGAGATTGCGCTGAATCCCCGGCAGCGTGCCGTTCACCGGTTGGAGCGCCTTCTCGAGCATCTCGCGCAGCGGTTGCGTGTCCACGAGCCCGCGCACGCGCGATTCGCCACCGAGTCCGCCCGACACGAGCCGCGCGCCCCAGCCGAGCACGTGCCGCGCGAGAGAGCCGGCGTCGGAGCGGAACACGCGCTCGGGGGTGAGGTCGCACCAGAGCTGCGTGAGCTCCTCCGTGGCCTCGACCAGCGATCCCTGGTGTTGCGCCAGGTACACCGCGTTCACGGCGCCGGCGGAGACCCCGACGATTATCGGGATCCGAAGGTGCGGGAACCGCCGCGCGAGATGCCGCATGACTCCGACCTGATAGGCGCCGCGCGCCCCGCCGCCGGTCAGCACCAGCGCGAGATCGCCCGCGCGGTCGGTGGTGGAGGATGCCGGCGCAGCATCCGAAGTGAGCGGGGTCACGAAATCACGGAAGAGGTGAGGGTGGAAGTCAGTTCGCGCGAACGGCCGGGGTCCGGCCAATATACGCCCGGCGGGCTCCCATCGCCCGCGCCTCGGCCCGCTGTCGAAATCACCGCGTCGAATCGTCGGCGCGTGATGCTCGTCATTGCAGGAGGGCGAGTTGACTTGTCCGGTCACCACTCCCTTAATTGCGAAGTACCGCCATCCCCTCCCGACCATTCGCGCCTCGCCTCCCGCACTCGCTCCCGTCCCGCGCGCGCTGCTGATCGCCGCGTCACTCGTCGTGGTCGTCGCCGGTATGCGCGCGGCGGCGCCGGTGCTGCTGCCCACCGCGCTGGCGCTCTTCCTCGCCGTGCTCAACCTCCCGCTGCTGCGGTGGCTGAGCAAGCGCGTGCCCGCCGTGATCGCGATCGTCATCGTCGTGCTGGCGAACGTCGGCGTGCTCGGGTTTCTCTTGCTCTTGCTGTCGCGAACGCTGAGCGAGTTCGTGAACACGCTGCCGACCTACCTGCTGCGGTTGCAGGACGTCGTGCTGGCCGTCCTGCGCGAGCTGGAGGGACGGGGCCTCGTGATCCCGCCGGACATGCGCGCGGATCTCGTGAATCCCACGGCGGTGCTCGACGTCGCGCGCACGACGGTGCGCGGGATCGCCAGCGTGCTGTCCACCGCCGTCATCGTGCTCATCATTCTCATCTTCATGCTGGCGGAAGCGTCGGGCATTCCGGCAAAAATCCGCATCGCGGTAGGGCGCACGGACTTCGATGTAGGCCGCTACGCGCGGATCGTCGATGAGGTCCAGCGTTTCCTCGGCATCAAGACGCTCGTCAGCCTCGCGACCGGGGTGCTGGTGGGCATCTGGGTGTGGATGCTCGGGCTCGACTTTCCACTGCTCTGGGGCCTGGTCGCGTACCTGTTCAACTACATTCCCGCGATCGGCTCGGTGATCGCGGCGA
>CAYLPM010000035.1:0-2354 GCA_964385525.1 uncultured Gemmatimonadaceae bacterium | reverse complement strand
GGCCCTCGAGCGAGCGGTTGCGTCGCGGCGCGAGATCCGCCGCATCGAGGCGACCGTCGTGCGCCTCGAGCGGATGGCCGATGGGGGCGGGGCGCTCCGGCTGGCCTCGGGCGACCGGATCGAGTCGCGGGGGATCGTGCTTGCCGCGGGCGCGTGGAGCGCTCAATTGGAGGGACTCCCCCGCGCCCTCCCGATCGAGCCGGCGCGAGGGCAGATGATCGCGCTCGGCGCACGCGCCCCGCGCCACGTGGTCTACTCGGAGGACGCCTATCTGGTCCCGAGAGCCGATGGACGTACCCTGGTGGGTGCGACCATGGAGCGGGTGGGTTACGACAGCACCACGTCCGCGGCCGCGCTCCAACGCCTGCACCGCGAGGGCGCGCACGTCGCACCCATCCTGGGCGACGCGCCGGTCGTCGCGGCGTGGGCCGGCCTCCGACCCATGACGCCGGACGGACTGCCGATCCTCGGGCCGGATCCCGACTGGCCGGCGTTGCTCTACGCCAGCGGGCACTCGCGCAACGGGATTCTGATGGCGCCCCTCACAGGCGACTGCATCGCCGCCCTCGCTCTGGGCGAGGAACCGCCAGCCGATCTCTCGGCTTTCTCGGTCGAGCGGTTCTTCGAAACGGCTCGAGCCGGTTGAGGTAATCGACCCGCTGGCGACCTAACCTGATCACTATCTATTTGCCGGTTAGGTCGCGCTGGTCTTGCCCTACGGGGCGGGGTAGATTCCCGAAGATCGGGTGTGCGCGGCGCGACGTCGCGCCCTCCACGTCTTCGCAGCGATTCCCAGGGCACCCGACGCCGCGTCATGGGCGAGACACTCCATCAGATCATGGGCCGGCATCGTGCCGAGCCCCTCCCCGAACGCAAGCCGTCGTGGCTGAAGGTGCGGGCGCCGGGCGGCAGCAACTACGCCCGGCTGAAGCATCTCATGCGCGAGCTGGACCTCCACACGGTGTGCGAGGAGGCGCACTGCCCCAACGTCGGCGAGTGCTGGGAGCACGGCACCGCGACGTTCATGATTCTCGGTGACGTCTGTACGCGGAACTGCGCGTACTGCGCCGTCACCCACGGGCGCCCGCCGAAGTACGATCCCGCGGAGCCATCGCGGGTCGCCGAAGCGGTCGCCGAGATGCGGCTCCAGCACGCCGTGATCACCTCGGTGGACCGCGATGATCTCCCGGACTTCGGTGCGTGGGCGTTCGCGGAGACGATTCGGGAGATTCACACGCGCATGCCCGGTTGTTCCGTGGAGGTTCTCGTTCCGGACTTCCAGGGGAAGGAGGAGAGCATCCGCGCGGTGCTCGAGGCGGAGCCGGAGATCTACAATCACAACACCGAGACCGTCCCGCGCCTCTACAAGCGCTGCCGTCCCGGCGGCCGCTACGAGCGCGTGATGAAGATCTTCCGCTTCGCCAAGCAGATCGCGCCGGGGATCCCCACCAAGACCGGCATCATTCTGGGGATGGGCGAGACGAAGGAAGAAGTCGTGGCGACGATGCGCGACCTGCGCGGCGTAGACGTGGACATTCTCACGTTGGGGCAGTACCTGCGCCCCTCCGCGTCGCACATCCCGCTCGATCGCTACGTGACACCGGACGAGTTCCGCGAGCTGCGCGACATCGGACTGTCGCTCGGATTCCGGCACGTGGAGTCCGGCCCACTCGTGCGCTCCAGCTATCACGCGTGGGAGCAGGTGCAGGCTGCCGGCGTCTGACCCCGGTTCGGGGCTGCCGCACCGCGGTCGCGGCGCCCTTCCTGCGTGCTTCCGTTCACACGCGCGACGTCACGGGGCTCGTCGGCCCCTCACCCGAATTCGACCGTCCACGCGACATGGCCAAGAAGACAGCCTCCTCCGATCGCAAGACGCAGCAGAAGCGCGACGCCACGCCCCGGCGGGCCGCGGGGCACGAGGATGAAGGCGAGCGCGGAAACGGCCGTGCGAGGGACGCGCGATCCGCGAGCGAGCGGCTCGAGAAAGCCGCGCCACACGGCGATGCCGACCTGCACCGTGAGCTGCTGCATTCGATGCTCCTCCAGCGACGGTTCGAGGAGCGCACCGCCGAGGCCTACGCGCTCGGCAAGATCGGCGGCTTCTGCCATCTCTACATCGGCCAGGAGGCGGTGAGCACCGGCTCGATCTCGATGCTGCGCGATGACGACTACGTGATCACGACCTACCGCGATCACGGCCAGGCACTGGTGCGGGGCATCACGCCGCGCGCGATCATGGCCGAGCTGTTCGGCCGCGCGGACGGCACCGCGCGCGGCAAGGGCGGTTCGATGCACCTCTTCGATCGCAGCGTGAACTTCCTCGGCGGCCACGGGATCGTGGGCGGCCACCTCCC
>CAYLPM010000034.1:0-13815 GCA_964385525.1 uncultured Gemmatimonadaceae bacterium | reverse complement strand
CCGACGTCGAACACCACGCCGACGGTGATCGCATCGGTCGCGACGCGGGTCTCCTCGGCGCTCGGACCCGCGAAGAGGAGCGCGATGTGCGCGACCAGCAGGAACGAGATGAGGAGGGTCAGCTTCCGCACGGACGGAAGCTCGCGCGGGACGAGAGTTCGTGCAAGCGCCGACGACGATGACGGTGACGCACACGGGCGGCATCCACTGCACCCGAGTGAGGTGAAGCCCGACTGCCCCTCCGATCGCCGACCCCCCTCCGCTACCCGGCGTCCCGCCCCCGGGCCCCCGGGCCCCCGACCCCCGATCCCCGATCCCCGATCCCCGATCCCCGACCCTCGACCCCAGACCCCTACCCGCGGCCCGGTCTCCGTCGTTGATTTCCTCGCAATGCCACGCCGAATCGAGACTCGATTTCTCGTCGTCGGAAGCGGGATCGCCGGGCTGCACACCGCATGGCGCGCGTCCGAGCACGGCGACGTGCTCGTCCTCACCAAGCGCTCGCTATTCGACAGCGCGACGGCGTATGCACAGGGCGGAATCGCCGCCGCGCTCGGCGCCGGCGACTCGCCCGAGCTGCACTGGCGCGATACGCTCGCGGCGGGCGCGGCGCTGTGCGATGCCGCGGCCGTCCAGGTGCTCGTCGAGGAGGGGCCGGCCCGCGTTCGGGAGCTGCACATCGCCGGCGCGAACTTCGATCTCGCGCCCAACGGCGATTTCCGGCTCGGGCGGGAGGCGGCGCACTCCGCGAACCGGATCGTGCACGCCCACGGTGATCAGACCGGCGCCGAGGTCGCGCGCACGCTCGTCGCGCGCGTACGGGAGAGCGAGCGCATCGAGGTCATCGAGAAGACGCGCGTGCTCGACCTGATCGTCGATGCCGACCGCTGCTGCGGCGTGCGCGCGAGCGTGGCCGGGGAGGCGGTGGAGATCATTGCCGACGCGACCGTGCTCGCGATGGGAGGGTGCGGGCAGGTGTACACGCACACGACCAATCCCCAGGTCGCGACAGGCGACGGGTACGCGATCGCGCACCGCGCCGGCGTCCGGCTGGCGGACATGGAGTTCGTGCAATTTCATCCGACCGCGCTCGATACGCCCGAGAACCCGAAGGCGCTGATCTCGGAAGCGGTGCGGGGCGAGGGCGCGACGCTGATCAACGAGGATGGCGAACGGTTCATGGTCGGGCGCCACGCCGCCGCCGAGCTGGCGCCGCGCGACGTCGTCGCGCGGGCGATCTTCCGCGAGCAGCGCGGCGGGCGTCGGGTGTACGTCGACGCGCGCATGTTGCGCGATCGATTCGCCGATCGCTTCCCGGGCATCCTCGCCATCTGCCTCGCTCGCGGCATCGATCCGCGCGAGGCGCCGATCCCCGTCACACCCGCCGCGCACTACATGATGGGCGGGATCGTCACCGATCTCGTGGGCCGCTCGAGCCTCGCCCGCCTCTATGCCTGTGGCGAGGTCTCGCGCACCGGGGTGCATGGGGCGAACCGGCTCGCGTCCAACTCGCTGCTCGAGGGCCTCGTGTTCGCGGAGCGCGTCGCGCGCGATCTGGCCGAGACGCCGCCGCTCTCGGAATGCCCCGCGCCCGGCGACTGGACGGTGCCGCCCCTGCTCGATCGCGGCGCCGCGCAGGTCGCCGCGGATGACGTGCGCTCGGTGATGTGGGAGCACGTCGGAATCGCGCGCACCGCGAAGGGTCTGCGCATCGGTCTCGATGCCATGGATGTGATCATCGGGCGCCTGGCGAGTGGGGCGACGGAGGAGCTGAACATGGCGCAGACCGGGCGGCTCATCGCCGAGGCCGCGCTGCTCCGGAAGGAGTCGAGAGGCGGGCACTACCGCTCCGACTTTCCGAGCGCGAAGCGGAGGTGGAAGGGGAAGCATATCGAGTGGTAGCGGCCCCTCCCCTCCATCCCGGGGCTCGATCGTCGGGGGCCGATCGTTTCGCTCCGGGCGTCCTTCCATTATCTTTATGTAGCTCCTCCCGCCCGCCTCCCGCCGCGCCCCGCGGCCATTCCTCCGCATCCATGTCCACTGCCGCACGCGGTCCGCGTCGCATCGGACCCATCATGCTCGCCGTGATGCTGTCGCCGGTGCTGCTGGCGACGATGATCGTCGCCTTGCCGGCGATCGTCGTCCTGGAGCTGCGGCGCGCGCTCGAGCGCAGCCGGGTGCGGCGCGCGTTCGAGGCGCAGTGGGGCCGGCATGGAATGCGCGTCGTCCTCGCGTACTCGGATGACACTCGCTGGCGCGCGCGGATCGAGCGGGAGTGGCTTCCGCGCATCGGGCGGCAGGCGGTCGTCCTCGACTGGAGGTCGCGTCAGACGTTCGGTGCCGACGCACCGGTCGAGGCGCACGTCTTCCAGCACTGGGCGGGACGCCGCGACTTCGACCCGGTGGCGATCGTCATCCCGCGCTCCGGACGCGTGCGTGTGCTCGGCTTTCGCGACGCGTTCATCGCGGCCTTCGCCGGCGACGAGCGTGCGTTGCTGATGGCCGAAGCGCGGTTCTTCACGTCGGTCGACGCGCTGCGCGAGCGCGGCGGCGTTGTCGCTCCGCTGGACGCGTTGCGGACGGGAGCCGCGGCACGCCGGGATGCCTGAGCACGGGCGGCGCCAGTCGTTCCGGCGCCTGCTCTTCGATGCCGTCGTCCCCCTGTTCTATCTTCGCGGCTGGGGCGCATCGGTGGCGTACCGGCTCGGACTGAACGGCTCCGTGGAGGTGGAGCGCTACGAGGTGTCCCTCCCCGGCTCGGTGCCGC
Organism: uncultured Gemmatimonadaceae bacterium; assembly: GCA_964385525.1. Lineage (GTDB taxonomy): Bacteria > Gemmatimonadota > Gemmatimonadetes > Gemmatimonadales > Gemmatimonadaceae > DATKCV01. Next base: position 11,048 of record CAYLPM010000034.1, on the reverse strand, counting down.
CCGACACGCCGCCGATCCGCCTCGTCTTCGCCTCGGACTTCCACGCCGGCCCGACCACGGACCCGCGACTGCTGGCGAGTGCGTGCGACGCGATCGAGCGCGAGCGCCCCGACCTCATTCTCCTGGGGGGCGATTACGTCTCCTTTCGCGCCGACTACGTGGAGCCGCTCGCCGAACGGATCGGCGCGATGCGCGCACCGATCGGACGTCTGGCCGTCCTCGGCAATCACGATCTGTACACCGATGTCGCCTCCCTGGTCGAGCGGCTCGAGCGTCGCGACATCGAGGTGCTCGTCAACGAGAGCGTGCGGCTCCCGGCCCCGTACGACACGGCCTGGGTGTGCGGCTTCGACGATGCCCGGCGTGGACGACCGAATGCCGCTCGCGCGTTCGAGGGCGCCGAGGGCACGCGGATCGTGCTCGCGCACTCGCCGTCCACGCTGCGCGCGATCGGGCGCGAGCGCTTCGAGCTCATGTTCAGCGGCCACACCCATGGCGGACAGATCGCGCTGCCGGGGGGACGTCCGCTTTATCTCCCGCCCGGTCCCTACAACCGTGCGTACGCGAGCGGGCGATTCAGCGTCGGCGACGAGGGACGCGCGACGCTGCTCGTGAGCCGCGGCATCGGGTGCAGCACGCTTCCGATCCGTCTCTTCGCGCGCGCGAACCTGTTCCTGTGCGAGGTGCGATTTCCGGAACCCTGAGCGCATGTGAGGACGCTGGTCCGGCGATGCGGGAGACACGCGCCCGCGACACGAACGGCGACGGAGAGTCTCGCCTGGGGCCTCCCGAGTTCTTCTCGCACAGCGCACTCGGGGCCGGTCGCGATTCCCTTTCGCCCGTTGCATCCGACTATCTTTACGCGTCCAGACGGAAGCCGGCGCTGGCGCCGGTACGAGTGCCGCGAGCCTGGACACCCGACGTCACCTGCCGCGAGTCGTTCGCATGCCCAGATCCAAGTCGACGCCCGCCCGATCGTCCGGTCCAAAGACCACCCCCGCGACCAGCATTCCGCAGGACTCGCGCGCGACCTCGCTTCGCGACCGCGCGGATGCGCTCTACCGCGCCGCGCTCGAGTGCTGTCGCCAGCACGAACGCTACTCGCGATGCGTGATCTCGGAGGTCGAGGCGGGGGAGGAGCGCGCGGTCTCGCAGGTCGTGGGCCTCTGCGATCAACACGTGCGCGCGGCACTCGAGGCGTACGAGCGCGCGGCGGCCTCCGACGCCGGCACCACGCCGCAGGACGACTGGCACCGCAGCGCGCACGCGCTGTGGCTGGCGAGCCGCGACTGGGTCCGCCGCCATGCGGAATCCGACGCGTCATCCCGCCGCCTGACTCGCCACACACCCGAACGACTTGGCGAGCTCGCGGTCGAGTACGAGTTCGAGGCCTCCGCGCTGCTCGCGCTCCAGCACGCGCTTGCCACCTATCGCAAGGCGGCGCCCGAGGCGGAGCTCAACGGCAACGGCAGACCGCCAGCCCCGCGGTGATCCGCGTCCGGTGGCGAGCCGGGCGCCGCCAGGTGTGACCTTCAGCTCGTGGGCTGCCGTGGGCGCGATATGGGCTCGGGCAAGGGCAAGGGTTCGCCTTCGGCGATGACCATTTCGCAAGGTGCGCGACCCGTATGGCCCGTCCCCGAACCCCGCCCCATGTCGATATATTGAGGGGCGACGAATCCAGGACGCGACCGTCATGCCCCCATCGGCCACATTTTCGGAGTTGCACGAGGAGATCCGCCGGCTCGCGCGGGCACGCAACGCGGTGATCCTCGCCCACAACTACCAGCGTCCCGAGGTGCAGGACGTCGCGGATTTCGTCGGCGACTCGCTCGGACTCTCGCGGGAGGCGGCGAGGACCGATGCCGAGGTGATCGTCTTCTGCGGCGTCCACTTCATGGCCGAGACCGCCGCGATCCTCTCACCCGACAAGATCGTGCTGCTCCCCGACATGGCGGCCGGGTGCTCCCTCGCCGCCACGGTCGACGCCGAGCAGCTTCGCGCATGGAAGGCCGAGCACCCCGGCGCCGTGGTCGTGTCTTACGTCAACACCACCGCCGAAGTGAAGGCGGAGAGCGATTACTGCTGCACCTCCGGCAACGTGGAAGACGTCATCAACGCGATCCCCCCCGAGCGCGACATTCTCTTCCTCCCGGACATGTTCCTCGGCGCGCACGTGCGACGCGTGACGGGGCGGACCAACATCCACGTCTGGATGGGAGAGTGCCACGTGCACGCGGGGATCGATCCCGAGCACATCGCGCGGCAGCGCGCGGCGCACCCCGAGGCCGAATTCCTGGTACACCCGGAGTGCGGGTGCGCGACCTCCGTCGTCGAGGCCGTCTCCGCCGGCGATGTCGATCCCGAAGGAATGCACATCCTATCGACCGAAGGGATGATCCGGCGGCCGGCCCAGTCGGAGCACGACGAGTTCATCGTCGCCACCGAGGTCGGCATCCTGCACCGGTTGCGACGGGAGAATCCGACCAAGCGGTTCTTCGCCGCGAACGATGGGGCGGTGTGCACCTACATGAAGGTGACGACGCTCCCCAAGGTGCACCGGTCCCTGGAGCTGATGGAGCATCGCATCACGGTCCCGGCCGCGACCGCCGAGCGCGCCCTGCGCGCGATCGAGCGCATGGTCTCGATCGGCGGCTCGAAGCCGCTGTCGCCCGCGCCCGGCGCGGCCGTGGATCCGGGCGAGTGACCGCGGGCGAGCCGCACCGCGTCTCGCGGACGATCACCCCGAGGGACGGCAACACCATCACGGGCAATGGGGAGCTCTACTTTCCCCTCTCGCCCCGCGAGCTCGCGATGGTGGTCAAGCGCGCGCTCGAGGAGGACCGGGCGTTCGAGGATGTCACGACCATCGCGACCGTGCTCACCGACCGGCACATCCGCGGGCGGCTCGTGGCGCGCGAGGATGGTGTGCTGGCCGGGCTCCCGCTCGCGATCGAGGCGTTCAGGCAGCTCGATGCCAAGGTCTCGCTCCGCATCGATGTCGAGGATGGCGCGCGACTGCGGAGTGGAACGCCGGTGCTCTTCATCTCGGGGCATGCGCGCACCGCGCTCTCCGCCGAGCGCATCGCGCTCAATTTCCTCCAGCGACTCTCGGGGATCGCGTCGCTGACGGCGCGCTTCGTGGACGCCGTGCGCGGCACGCGCGCGAAGATCCTCGACACGCGCAAGACGACGCCGGGGTGGCGCGCGCTCGAGAAGTACGCCGTGCGTGCGGGCGGCGGGACCAACCACCGCATGGATCTCGCGACCAGCGTCCTGATCAAGGACAATCATCTCGCGGCGCTCGACGGCAACATCGAGCTCGCGGTGCGGCGGGCGAGGGACACGGCGGCGCCGGGAACGAAGGTCGAGGTAGAGTGCGAATCGCGCGGCCAGGTGGAGGCCGCGCTCGCCGCCGGCGCCGACATCATCATGCTCGACAACATGGCGATCCCGGCGCTGCGCGAGTGCGTCGAGCTCGTCGCCGGCCGCGCGACCATCGAGGCCTCGGGCGGCATCACGCTCGACATCGTGCGTGCGGTCGCCGACACCGGTGTCGACTGGATCTCGGTCGGCGCGCTCACGCACTCGGCGCGCGCGCTCGACCTGGCGCTGGACTTCGATCCCGTGTGACCGATCTCCTCGCCGCCCGCTCCCAGATGGCGATGTCGCTGGGGTTTCACATCGTCTTCGCCATCGTGGGCATCGGGATGCCGGCACTCATGGTGCTGGCCGAGTGGCGGTGGCTGCGGACGGGCGAGGAAGCATCGCGCGAGCTGGCGAAGCGGTGGGCGAAGGGCACGGCGATCCTCTTCGCCGTCGGCGCCGTCTCGGGCACCGTCCTCTCCTTCGAGCTCGGGCTGCTGTGGCCGAGCTTCATGGAATGGGCCGGCCCCATCATCGGCATGCCCTTCTCGCTCGAGGGGTTCGCCTTCTTCACCGAGGCGATCTTCCTCGGGATCTATCTCTATGGATGGGATCGCATCTCGCCGCGCGCGCACCTGGCCGCCGGAGTGATGGTGCTGGTGAGCGGTGTCGCCTCGGGCATCTTCGTGGTGATCGCGAACGCCTGGATGAACACGCCCGCGGGCTTCGAGCTCGTGGATGGCCGGCCGGTGAACATCGATCCGATCGCCGCGATGATGACCCCGGCGGCGTTCCCGCAGACGCTCCACATGACCCTGGCGGCGTTCGTCTCGACCGGGTTCGTGGTCGCGGGCATCCACGCCTTCATGCTGCTGCAGCAGCCCGACAACCTGTTTCACAGGCGGGCGCTCGGGATCGCCCTCGCGGTCGGCGCGCCGGCGGCCCTTCTCCAGCCGATCTCCGGCGACATCAGCGCGAAGTACGTCGCGGAGTGGCAGCCGGCCAAGCTCGCGGCGATGGAGGCGCAGTTCCGCACCGAGCGCGGCGCGCCGCTCCGCCTCGGCGGATTCCCGGACGAGGCGACGCGCGAGACGCGCTGGGCGATCGAGATCCCTGGAGCGCTCTCGTTTCTCGCGTTCGGGGATGTCGGCGCCGAGGTGCGGGGGCTCGAGGCGTTTCCCGAAGATGAGTGGCCGCCGGTGATGATCGTGCACGTCGCCTTCCAGATCATGGTGGCGCTCGGGCTCTATCTGGCCGCGCTCGGCGCGTGGGCCGTGTGGCGATGGGTGCGCCGGCGCGATGTGGCTGCCGATGGCTGGTATCTTCGCGCGCTCGTGGTCGCCGCGCCGATGGGCTTCATCGCGACCGAAGCCGGATGGGTGGTGACCGAGGTGGGTCGGCAGCCGTGGATCATCTATGGCATCGTGCGCACGGCGGATGCCGTGACGCCGATGCCCGGGCTCGTGTACCCGTTCGCGATCTTCACTCTGTTGTACGTGATGCTGGCGGTCGTCGTCGTGCTGCTGCTCAAGCGGCAGATCGTGGACAGTCCGGCGATGTACGCGGCGACCGACAGAGAGCCGGCAGCCGGCGTGCCACGATGACGCTCCTGCCCGACGTGCTGGCCGGGTTCCTCCTCGTGGCACTCACGGCGTACGTCGTGCTCGGGGGCGCGGACTTCGGCGGCGGCGTGTGGGATTTTCTCGCGCGCGGGGAGCGGAAGCGGGCGCAGCGCGCGCTCATCGCCGATGCGATCGGTCCCGTGTGGGAGGCGAACCACGTCTGGCTGATTCTCGTCGTGGTGCTCCTGTTCACCTGCTTCCCGCCCGCGTTTGCGACGCTGAGCATCGTGCTGCACGTGCCGCTGACGATGATGCTCATCGGGATCGTCGCACGCGGGACGGCGTTCACCTTCCGGACCTATGACAGCCGGCACGACGAGGTGCAGCGCCGGTGGGGGCGGATCTTCTCCATCGCGAGTCTGATCACCCCGGTGCTGCTCGGCGTGTGCATCGGGGCGATCGCGTCGGGACGCGTGGGCGAGGCGGCCAGCGTCCTCGAGGCGCGCGGGTTCGAGGTGGGGAGCTTTCGCGAGATCTTCGTCGATCCGTGGCTCACGCCGTTCTCATTCGCGGTCGGGCTGCTCACGCTTTCGGCGTTCGCGTTTCTCGCGGCCGTCTACCTGACGATGGAGACGCAGGATGAGGCGTTGCGCGACGACTTCCGGAGCCGCGCCGTCGGCGCGGCGGCGGCGGTGTTCGCGACGGCCTTCGGGGCGCTTGGCGTCGCCCTGGTGACCGCGCCCGCGGTCGGCGCATCGCTGGTGCGGTCGTGGTGGTCGCTGCCGCTGCAGGGGGTGACCGCCGTCGCCGCCCTGGTGGCGCTGTGGGCGCTCTGGAAGAGGCGCTTCGCGGTCGCCCGGGTCGCCGCGGCGGCGCAGGTGATGTGCATCCTGTGGGGGTGGGCATTCGCGCAGTATCCGCTGTTGCTCCCCCCGGGCCTCACGATCGCTGAGGCCGCCGCTCCCGAACGCACTCTGGAGCTCGTGCTGATCGCGCTGGTCGTGGGGGCCCTGGTGCTGTTTCCGTCGCTGGGCTACCTGTTCCGCGTGTTCAAGAGCAGGGACTCGACGTTCACGCCGCTCGATGCCGAGGAGGTGAGCGGGAGGAGCGCTGGAGGTCCGGGTTGAGCGCCATGGCTGGGACGGCTTAGCGGCCACACATCCGATCGTGCCAGGGCGGGATTCGTACTGGAGTGGCTTTGGCGGCTGGCGCTGCGCGAGCGCGAACGGCACGCGCTTCGTCGTACGGCGGACGCATTTTACCGCTCGGCACCGGACGTTCGACGTGTGGCGGACCATTCACCCGTGGGTAACGCCACACTCATATATGAGTGTGGCGCTGGCGCGACATCGACCGGTCGGAGCCCGCAACCCCTCGTCCCAGGGGCTCGTCACACGCAGCAGGGCCGAGTTGCGGATTTTCAGGGATGTCTTGCGCCCTCCCGGGCCCGAATGTATGCTGGGTCCCACTCACCGGCCCTCCCAAGCCGGCCACGGTTGCGTGCCGGTGAGCCCCTGTACCTCCGGATGTGTCCCATCCATCCCCCCCGTGAGGTGAGTATGTCGAAAGTTCGTGGTAGTCGGAGCTGGTGGTTCGCATTGGTGTTCGCAGGCCTCTTTACCTCGACCGCCGCTGCCCAGCAGCAGGCGGCGACGATCACCGGACAGGTGACCGCGCAGCAAGGGGCCCCGCTCGACCTGGCAACCGTCTTCATCACGGAGATGAACATCGCCGTGACGTCGGATGCCGAAGGGCGGTACTCCATCAACATCCCCGCCGAGCGCGTGCGGGGGCAGGGCGTGATTCTTCGCGTCCGCCGGATCGGGTTCATCGCCCAGGAGCGTCCGGTCGTCGTCAGTGCGGGCTCGCAGTCGCACGACTTCGAGATGCAGCAGGACATCAATCGCCTGTCGGAGATCGTCGTCACGGGCGTGAGCGCGGGCACCGAGGCACGCAAGGTCCCGTTCGCCGTCACGTCACTGAGCGCGGATGAGATGCCCGTCGCGGCGTCGAACGCGCTGACGCAGCTCCAGGCGAAGGTGCCGGGGGCCCACATCGTGATGCCGAGCGGCCGGCCGGGTCAGGCCCCGTCGATCGTCATCCGCGGCCCCAAGTCGCTGAACGCCGATGGCCGCGATCAGGGGCCGCTGATCATCGTCGACGGCGTGATTCTCGATGGCGGGACGCAGGACCTCAACCCGCAGGACATTGAAAGCGTCGAGGTCGTGAAGGGCGCCGCCGGCTCGAGCATCTACGGCTCGCGCGCAGGCTCGGGCGTCATCGCGATCACGACCAAGTCGGGCCGGAACGCGGCGCCCGGAATCCGCTTCAACGTGCGGAACGAGTCCGGTTTCACGGACATCCAGGGTCGCTATCCGTACTCCGAGCGGCACATGCTGATGATGGACGAGACGATGACGCAATTCTGCGTGCGTCAGTCCGGCCAGCCGGCGTGCTCGCGCGTACTCGACATCGAGGCCGAGGCGCTCCGCGTCAACGAGCAGGGCGGCGACTTCGCCCTCAGCCCGCACCCGCTGCAGAACGACTACGGGATCAGCAACGCGCCGGCTCGGGAGCACCTCAAGGGGCTGTTCCAGGTCAACTACTGGCCGAATTACTACGACCCGATCGAGGCGGCGGTGACGAGTGGTCTCTACAACTCGACCAACGTCGACATGAGTGGCCGGTTCGGCAGCACGGGCTTCTTCGCCAGCGTCGGTTACGGGCGAGAGGAGGGCGCGATCCAGTTCCTGAACGGCGCCAAGCGCAGTTCGGCGCGCGTCAACCTCGATCACCAGATCGGCGAGGACTGGACCCTCCAGCTCAACACCTTCTACTCCCGCCGCACGACGTACCGGGACGGCGAGTTTTTCCGCCTCACGCGGGTCCCGGCGTACGTCGACCTGCTGCGGCGCGATGGCAACGGCCGCCTCTTCATCCGGTCGAACGTCCTCAACCAGGGCGGCCAGAACCAGAACCCGCTGTACACCAACTCGGCCTGGCAGGGCGAGGACAACGATGACCGGTACCTGGGCTCGATGACGGCTCGCTACACGCCCATGGAGTGGCTGGAGTTCTCCGGGACGGCCAGCATCGACCGGCGTCGCAGCGACGACTGGAACATGCGCGACAAGGGCTACCGGCACACTTCGGCGACGAGCACGCGCTTCGGAACGATCGGGGCCGGCTCGAGTGCGAGCCTGTCGTACAATCTGGGTCTGAGCGGCACGGCCTGGCGTGAGTTCGGCAATGATCTCCGGACGAGCCTCAATCTCCGCTACACGTTCGAGAATCAGGAATCCGAGTCGATCAGCGCCAGCGGCAGCGAATTGGCGGTCCCCGGGCTTCGCGACCTGAACAACGTGTCCGGCACCGAGAGCATCGGCTCCGGCACGTCGGCGGTCCGCGCGCTCGGATTTTCCGCCGGTGGCGACGTCGAGTTCAGGGACCGTTACATCTTCCAGACGGTCTACCGGTACGATGGCAGCTCGCTCTTCGGTGAGGAGGAGCGTTGGCACCCGTACTACCGCGGCTCGTTCGCCTGGCGCATTGCGGAAGAGTCGTTCTGGCCGTGGGTCGACGCGGTCAACGAGCTCAAGCTGCGCGCGTCGGTCGGAACGGCCGGCGGTCGCCCGAGCTTCTCGGCGCAGTACGAGACGGTGTCCGTGGGCGCCGGCGGTGCCATCACCGGCAACCAGCTCGGTAACAAGGATCTCAAGCCCGAGTACACGACCGAGACCGAGTTCGGCATCGATGCCGAGATCCTCGGCCGGTATGGGCTGAACCTGACGTACGCGCGAGCGATCACGAAGGATCAGATCTTCCTCGTTCCGCAGTCGGTGTCCACGGGCTTCGCCAGTCAGTGGCGGAACGCCGGGACGCTCGATGGCAAGACGTGGGAGTTGGCCCTGACGCTGCCGTTCGTGACGCAGCCCGATTTCTCGTGGACGACCCGCCTGACGTGGGATCGTACGCGGACTTACATCACGGAGCTCGGCGTTCCGCCGTTCTTCCAGTCGAGCTCGAGCCAGACGATGCGGTTCGCGCCCGGCGAGCAGATCGGAACGATCTATGGCAAGCGGTTCGCCACGGCGTGCTCCGAGCTGCCGTCGGAGTTTCAGTCGCAGTGCGGGCCGGGCCAGGAGTTCCAGCAAAACGACGAGGGCTTCCTCGTCTGGGTCGGTGCCGGCAACACGTACGCGCAGGGCATCACCGACAATCTGTGGCAGTCGACGCGGATGGGTTGCATCATCGGCGGCCAGGGTAGCGATTCGTACGTCGGCGAGCAGAACTGCATCGACAATGGCGGAACAGTCAACAACCCGTGGGGCATGCCGGCCGTGCACTGGGGCATGCTGATGGTGATCCGCGACTCGACGGCCGCTCCACAGCGTCTGCCGGTCGGGAACACGCTCCCCGACTATCGCCTCACTTTCTCGCACAACGTTCAGTGGCGGAAGTTCAACGTGTACGGCCTGGTCGACCGTTCGGTCGGCAACGAGCTCATGAACGAGGAGCTCCACTGGTCGCTCGGCGACTTCATGGTTCGTGATGAGGATCAGAGTGGGAAGACGCTGGCGACGGCCAAGCCGCTCGGCTACTACTGGCGCGCGCCCTCGCCGGATCACCCACTCGGTGTCGGCGGGTGGTATGACGTGCTCGGCGGGAACAACATCACCGTCGAGGATGGGTCCTACACGAAGCTCCGCGAGCTGAGCCTGTCGTACCAGCTCGGCGCGCTGCCGGTCGTCGGCTTCGGCGACTGGGGCCTGACGGTCACCGGTCGCAACCTGTACACGTGGACGAAGTTCAAGGGTTGGGATCCCGAGGTCGGCACGAGCGGCGGCAACCTGAATTCCGCCGCCATCGGCGCCGTCGCCTCGTACCAGTATCCACCGACCCGCACGTTCTCGTTCACCATCAACTCGAGCTTCTGAGCCGGGAGGATCATCAGGATGAAGATGCAACTGGCCCAGAGACTTGCAGTGGCTGCACTGCTGGTTGGGGCGACGACGGCGTGCGATGATGTGCTCGGCGTCGACAACCTCAATCAGCCGGACATCGAGAAGGTGTTCTCGACGCCGGCCGCAGTGGAGCAGACGATCGGCGCGGGGTACCAGAGCGTGCACAACGCGCTGGCGACCAACAACCTCATGCCGCAGCTGCTCACGATCAGCCTCGAGATGTATTCGTCGCTGAACAATTTCGAGCTCGGTGTGCGCGTCGCGATTCCGCGGGCGCCCGTCATGAACGCGACCGGCGCGCCGAGCATTTTCAACGACTTCAGCAGCCTGTCCCGTGGCGGGCGGCTGGCAGTGAATGCGCTCAACGCGCTGGACGTGCTGATCGAGGCCGACCAGACGGGGCTGGGCGTCCTGGGCTCCCCGAGCAACGATCTTCGGACACGCGCCTTCGCCTTCTTCGTGATCGGCGCGAACCAGGGGTGGCTGTCGATGGTGTACGACTCGGTCGGTCACGTGAGAAGTGGCATGCCGAGTGACGAAGTGCCGCCACTCGCGGGGGCGGCGGAATCGATGGCGTCCGCGATCGAGATGCTCGACAGTGCGATCGCGATCGCCGAGAGCGCGGCCGCGGCGGGCGGTTTTCCGCTGCCCGGAGCGTGGCTCAGTGGCGCGACGGCGCAGTCGACGCAGGCCGGCTTCGTGAGTATGGTCAAGTCCTATCGGGCACGGTTCCGCGCGGGTGTCGCGCGTACTCCCACTGAACGCGACAACGTGAACTGGGACGCGGTCATTGCCGACGCCGAGGACGGAATCACGAGTGACTTCCTGGTGAACTCGGGCGGTTCGACGGGCTGGAACATCGGCTTCGTGGGATCCCTGATGTTTCAGGATGGACGCGCCTGGGGGCAGATGTCACTGATGTACTTCGGTATGTCGGATACGTCGGGCGCGTACAACGCCTGGATCGGCCAGGACCTGAACGAGCGGCAGCCCTTCCTCGTTCTGTCGCCGGATCGCAGGTGGCCTCGTGGCGCGACGCGAACTGCACAGATCGACAACTCGTGGGGCGAGGACGGTGGTGGGCTGGGCTTCCCCGGCGACCACGAGACGAAGCCGTACATCGCCGCACAGCAACAGGATGAAATCGCGTCCGGGTGGG
>CAYLPM010000033.1:0-7015 GCA_964385525.1 uncultured Gemmatimonadaceae bacterium | reverse complement strand
CTCCACTTCCGCGCGGGCGGCCGCGATCGAGACGCCCGGACGCGTCCGGCCCAGCACCACGAAGGTGTGCGTGCCCCAGAAATCGCCGACGTTCGCCTCGTCGAACCTGGCGGCGACCCACATCTCCGTGCCGGCACCGGGGAAACGAAGTCCCCGCGGCAGCACGCCGACGATCGTGTGCGGCACGCCATCGAGCTCGATCGCGCGTCCGATCACTGAGGCATCACCTCCGAATCGCGCGCGCCAGAGCCGATCTGCCAGCATGACGACGCGCGGCGACGCCGGACGCTCGTGCTCCGGCGAGAAGCCGGGGCCGAGGGTCGGGACGATGCCGAGGATTGACGCGAGGTTGGCGGTGGCGTACGCGCCCGTGATCCGCGCAGGCTCGCCCGCGCCGGTCAGGCTGAAACCCCTGCCGTCGGCGTAACCCGCCAGCGCTTCGAACGACTGCGACCGCTCGCGCAGGCGCGCGAGCTCGGCGCTGGAATGTCGGCGGCCGGACCACACCGAGAGCAACGCATCCGGTTGTCGGAACGGCAGCGGTCGCAGGAGGACGCCATCCACCACGGCGAACATCGCGGTGTTGGCGCCGATCCCGAGCGCGAGCGTGAGGATGGTCGCGATGGCGAACCCCGGCGCGTGCGCGAGTGTGCGCACGGCGTAGCGAAGGTCCTGCCGCAGCTCGCCGAAACGCTCCAGTCGCCGCGTGCGCCGCTCCCGCTCGTGTCCCATGGCGCGGCACTCCGCGCGCACGCGTTCGAGACTTCCGAACCGCTCGATCGCCTCCCGCCGCGCCTCGGCGAGATCGAGGCCGCGCGCAAGATTCTCCTCGACACGCAGCTCGAGGTGGGTGCGGAGCTCATCCTCGACGTCCGCGTCGGCGTCCGGTCCCCGGAAGCGCAGATAGCGACGCCAGGCGGGAACACGTCCTCGGTCATCAGCCATGTCCGCGATCTCCTCGACTCGAGGGCGCCCGAGGGCTGCAGGCGCTCGGCGGCAGTTGCGACGGGAGCATACCAAGACGTTCTATGGGTGTGCTCCAGGATGCGCGTGGGGCCGGCCGACGTCAAGGGTTCGCGCTCGCCCTGCGTCAGGACCGTGTCAACCCCGGCACCGGCAGGGTGAGCAGCGCGGCGAACGACAGCACCAGGAACGCGAACAGCAGGACGGATGCGCCATCGCGCTCTTCGGGTGAGGGAGGAGGGCTGAACAGTCGGACGAAGCCGACGACCATCGGCAGGAGCAGCATCCCGTCCCGCGCGAGCAGCCAGCCGGCGCCGAGCGCCAGGATCGCGAGGTATCGATCGAACCGGGAAAACGCGCGAAAGGCGCGCGCGCCATCGAGCTGCCAGACGGGAACGAGATTGAAGATGTTCACCCACGCGCCGAACTTCGCGATCGCCGCGAAGAGGGGATAGCCCGTCGTCAGCCACAGGCCGGCGGACGCGAGCGCCGCGACGAGGCCGCCGACCGGTCCGGCGAGTCCGATGCGCGCGTCCTCTCGCGCATCCCTGGGCGCGCGGTGCATCCGGATGTAGGCGCCGAGTCCGGGCACGAACATCGGTGCGCTGGCGGGGATCCCGTACGCCCGCATCGCGGCGACGTGGCCCATCTCGTGGATCCAGATCGAGGCGATGACGCCGACCGCGAACTGCCATCCCCATGCCGCCCAGTAGAGGCCGAGCGATGCGCCGAGGCCGAGCAGCATGCCGCTCATCTTCGGCAGCGCGGCCAGCAGGAGCTTGCCTTTGGTGAGCACGAACGGGATGACGACCTTGAGCTTCCAGAGAAGGAGCGCGATGCCGCCGAGCACGGCGCCGCTCTTCGCCAGGGAGAGCCCGTGGCGGTCATCGCGCGTCTCGGCTGGCCCGTCGGCGACGGCGCCGGGCGCGGCGCTGCGGTCCGCCCCCACGTCCTTCACCGGAGTGCTGCAGGCGGGACAGACGTGGAGCGACGGTGCCAGCTCCGTGCTGCAGCGCCGGCACCGCGCCGGCTCGACCGCGATGCTCGGTACGCCGCTCGTCACGCGGCGGCCGGTCCCTCGTTGGGTGCTGGTGCTCCCACGCGATAGGGACCCGTGAAGCTCATCACGACCCGCTTGTTCATGCTCCACGCCTGGTACAGGGCGAAGCCGATGATCGCCAGTCCGATGATGTTGTCGACGCCGGCGAGCACGGGCAGGAGCGCGGCCATCGCGAAGAGCAGGAGGAGCGCGACGACCGTCGTTCCGAGCCCCCGAGTCGAGGCGTCGGCGTTCGCCGGCAGGAGGTCGTCCGAGGCGGGCGACAGCGTCGCGTCGTCCACGCCGGCAACCTCCGCGGTGGCGACGACGTTCGCGGCGGCGAGGGAGTCGGCGGCGACGGCGCTGGCCCCCGGAAATCCGTCGCGGAGCTCCTCGGCAAGGAACGGGATGTACGTGGCGACGATGGCGCTGTAGGTCAGCGCGATGGCCAGCGTCTGGAACTTCCAGCCGCCCCGTCCCCGCGCTCCCATCTGTACGCCACGACCCACCATGAAGCCGACGGCGATCGCGATCAGTCCGATCTCGTAACCGGTGAGCTTCACGACGGCGAAGTAGAGCAAGGCGCCGAGCGCCGCGCCGGCGAGGCCGAAACCGAACGCGCGCGCGAAGCCGCCGGCTCCCCTTCCACCCTTCAGCTCCGCCTCGATCGCCGCCCGGCACTTCGAGCACACGATCGCGCCGTTCGCTTCGTGATATCGGTCCGTGATCTGCTTCGAGCAACTCGTGCAGATGGGCGACCCGACGCCGCTCGATTGCGCGGCGTCGAACTTCGTGAGATCGCCCTGCCCGGTGGGATTTGCGTCCGTCGTCATGGTCAGCCGTCCTGGAGGGAGGAGGATACGACTGCCTTCAGGACGATCGGGCGTGCGGGCGGGGTACGACGGAAGCCCGTCGCCGGGCACTCCGGTCGGGAGTCTGACCTCCTCGACGCTCCCCTCCCGTCCGACGACCACCGCGACCCGCCGGAACCGGGGATGCAGAAGGGGCGGGTCGTCCGTCGACCCGCCCCACCCTCTGCGCCGCCGGCCCGGCTCGTTCGTCCGCCTCAGATCTGGCCAGTGAACGAATCGCAGCTTGCCGGATCACCGGATTCCAGTCCCCGCCGGAACCAGAAGACCCGCTGTGCCGACGTACCGTGCGTGAACGATTCCGGGCTGACGCGGCCCTGCGTCTCGCGCTGAATCCGGTCGTCGCCGATCGCGGCCGCCGCCCCGAGGCCTTCGTCGACGTCGCCGCGCTCGAGGACGTCCCGCTGCGCGGTCGCGTTTCCCCAGACGCCGGCATAGCAGTCGGCCTGCAGCTCGAGCCGCACGGACAGCTCGTTCGCGATCGTCGGATCGCGCTCCTGAAGCTCGCGCACGCGTGCGTTCGTGCCGAGCAGGTTCTGGACGTGGTGTCCGATCTCGTGCGCGATCACGTACGCCTGCGCGAAATCTCCCGGTGCACCGAACCGCTGGTGCAGCTCGTCGAAGAAGTCGAGGTCGAGATACACGCGCTCGTCGAGTGGACAGTAGAAGGGGCCCATGGCCGACTGTCCGACGCCGCACGCGGACCGTGTCGCATCGCGAAAGAGCACCAGCCGTGCCTCGCGATACTGCTGATTCGATTCGACGAAGATCTGCTGCCAGGTGCCTTGCGCGTCGTCGAGCACGAACGACACGAACTGCACCATCGGCTCCTCGCGCGCCGAGTCTTCCGGGGCCAGCTCGCCCCCGGAGACGTAGTTGTCGCCGCCCAGGTCCCCTTCGGGAAGGAGGTCGCGGCCGAAGAGCAGCCCCAGCACGAGCAGCAGCACCGTGCCGCCGGCCCCGAGACCCACGCCCATCCCCCGCGAGCCGCGGCGATCCTCGATGTTCCGGCTTCGTCCTTGTGGTGTCCAGCGCATTGTGTCCTCCAGTGCGTCAAACCGTGGCCGATAGGCCGGCGGACGACGCTGTTGGAGGCAAGAACTCAGCCGATGCGCAGCAACCCGCCCTACGGTCTCTGCTCTTCCAAGCCGCCCTGGCGGGGCCGGGTGGCGGCCGATGGGCGCGCCGGAAAGAGCGACTCCATCGCCGGCACGGCCGGCACCGGTCGGATGTTCTGGTTGAGCCGGAAGAAGTTGTCGGGATCGAAGCGCTGCTTGACCATCGCCAGGCGGTCGTAGTTCGCGCCATACGCGACGCGAACTTGCGCCTCGTCCTCGAGAGCACCGTAGTGGAGGTACATCCCGCCGTCGGAGAACGGCTGCAGCGCCTGCCAGAGGCTTCGCGTCCACGCGATGTGCCGCTCGCTCTCCGCCGGCTCGGTCCACGACGAGTCGACGTTGACGAGAAACGGGGCGTGGCGGCGCGGATAGGCCGAATCGTCGGGGCGAATGCGCGAGAGCGCGCCGCCGAGCTGCCAGATGCCCACGACCGTCCCCGGCGAGGAGCGCGCGTTCCCGTGCTCGACCAGGACATCGACGACCTCATCGTCGAGCGAGCGGAGGTTCGCCGTCTTCCAATAGTAGAGCTGACCCTTCGGAAAGACCCAGTCGAAGGTCTGCTGGAGCGCCGTGTAGGGGATCCGGCCGCTCAGATCGAGCAGCGGTTGCTCGAACCTGCGGAGAGGATCGAGCGCGTGCTCGCCCGCGTCCGCGGGGCCGCAGTACGCGCCGGGTAGCGCGACGACCCGGCGGCCCCACAGGGCCTCCGGGAACGCCGCCGCGTGCGGAATTGTCATGAAGAAGACGTACGAGCCGACCTCGTCCGGCGCCTGCGCACAATACCGGCGCCAATAGTGGATCGCTTCCACCGCGTGCTCGGCCGGGTAGAGCGGCGCCGCGAACATGATCGTCGGCCCGAGTTGGTGGAGGCGGAACTCGAACGAGGTGACGATGCCGAAGTTGCCGCCGCCGCCGCGGATCGCCCAGAAGAGATCCTGCTCGCGCGACGCGCTCACGGAACGGAAGCGGCCGTCGGCGGTCACGATGTCGGCGGCGAGGAGATTGTCGCAGCTCATCCCGAGCTTGCGGCGCAGCCAGCCCATGCCACCGCCGAGCGTCAGGCCGGCGACGCCGGTCGTCGAGATGTTTCCGCCGGGCACGACGAGGCCGAACGTCTGCGTCTCGCGGTCGACGTCCGCCCACGTCGCCCCCGGCTGCACGGAGGCCGTGCGACGCTCCGGGTCGACGCGGATGCCGCGCATGGGCGAGAGATCGATCATCATCCCTCGATCGGCGACCGACGTTCCCGCGACGTTGTGGCCGCCGCCACGGACGGAAACGAGAAGCCCGTGCGCGCGCGCGAACTTCACCGCGTCGATGACATCGCCGGTGCCGGCGCACTGCACGATCAGCGCGGGGCGGCGATCGTGCATGCCGTTCCAGATCCGTCGCGCGTCGTCGTATCCCGGGTCACCGTCACGCAGCACGCGTCCGCGGGGCGATAACGGCAGCGCGCCGAGCGCCTCCGGCGAAAGCGTGCGCGCTCCGCCGTCGATGGTCGCGATCCGAAGCTCCGCCATGGCTCCTCCCTCGGACGAGTGGTAGAGGACACAGGGACGGCCGGCGCCCTGTGCTGCACGGTCGCTCGAGCCGGGTTGTTCGGAGTCGGGACTGAACGGCAGAGTGGGATGCGCCGGGTGCAAAGTCAAGGCGCCGCGTCACATGCCGGAACGTCGGTTTCTAGGTTTCCGACTCCGACAGCGGCTCGATGCACGCCGCGTCGTCGTTCGCCGGCGTGTTGACGCGCGTGGACACCGGGTGCGCACGCATCCCCTCCGCCGGGTACGAACCGAGCAGATCCGACGGCGGTGTCGCCCCGTTCGAGTCTCCGAGCCAGCGTGCCCAGTCGCGCCGCGCGATGATGACCGGCATTCGGTCGTGGATCCCGGCCAGCAGCGAGTTCGGTTCCGTCGTGATGATCGAACACGAGACGACCCATTCGGCGCGCGCATCGCCCCTCGGTCGCCACGTTTCCCAGAGCGCGCCGAACGCGAAGGGCTCGTCATCCTCCAGGTGCACGAAGTACGGCTGTTTGCGCTTCGTGCCGGGCATCGCGCGCCACTCGTAGAAGCCGTCCGCGACCACCAAACCGCGCCTCGACCGCCATGCCGTACGGAAGCTCGCCTTCTCATCGAGCGACTCCGCGCGCGCATTCGCCATCCGGTTCCCGATCTTCGGATCCTCGGCCCACGCCGGAATCAGTCCCCAGTGCGCGAGCGACGCCTCGCGGGCCCCGCGTCGCGAGCGCACGAGCATGATGTCCTCGCCGGGCGCGATGTTGAACCGTGGCTCGAGCGCCGGCAGCTCGTCGACGCCGAGCAGCTTCGGGTCGATGCGTTGCGGCCGGCGCAGCGTGTAGCGTCCGCACATGGCGCTAGGGCACGGCGTCGATCCGACTCGTGTACTCGAGTCGCTGCTCCATCTGCATCCCGTTCGCGCCACCGATGGTGATCACGCCGGCGATCTCGCCCTCCCGCACGCGCCCGAGAAATCGGCCGCTGGCGGGCGCGAAATAGAACGTCGCGGTCTCGGTGCCGCCCAGCTCCGCCCGCGCCGGCCCTGGTTGTCCGGGCGCGAGCGCCGTCGCGTCGACCGTCGTCTCCAGGGTCGCACTGACCACGATCGCGTGCTCCCCGGCGATCATCGTATCGCCCGCGACACGATAGCTGCCGATGCGCCGCATCCGGCGGATCTGCGTTGCGCTCGTGCTGTCGTTCAGCGTCACGGTGTCGGACCACGTCAGCCCGGCGCGGAGGGGCTGCGCGGGCAGTCGCAGAAAGAAGTCGTCGAACTGCCGGGCGAGGTCGGAGACCTGCGAGAAGACGGGGGGAAACTCCGGCATCTCCACGGTCCGCACGTGCCCTCGCTCGGTGAATGCGAGCGTGTAGGCACGGTTGAGCAGTGCGGCCGTGGGCGGACGAAGCGATTGGGATCCCGCGTCGACACCCAGCGAGATCTCCTCGAACCAGGCGCGCGCCGTGTCCCCGCCACCGAACGTGAGCGCGATGAGCGCCTCGTGCGACGTC